>CAZDEX010000006.1:8460-20120 GCA_964504405.1 uncultured Gaiellales bacterium
GCAGCACCATCGGCATTCACGGCCGCTTCCTTCATCCTGATCGTCGGCAGGTGCAGGAGCTTGTTCAGGATCTGCGCCGTCACCGACTCGATCGTGCGGCGCTCGTCCTCGGTGACGTGGAGCTTCGCGAGCTCGGCGGAGCGGATCTCCTCCGCGCGCGCCCGCAACGACGCGATTGCGGGCACGACCTCGAGCGACGCGCGCCACGCGCGGTAGCGCTCGGCCTCCTCCGCGACGAGCTGCTCGGCCCTTTCGGCTTCCGCCCGGCGGCCAGAAAGCGTCTCGGCGACGACCGCCTCGAGGTCGTCGATGTCGTAGACGAAGCATCCGTCGAGACGGCTGATCGCGGGATCGAGGTCGCGCGGCACGGCGATGTCGATGAAGAAGAGCGGCCGCCGGCGCCTCTGCGGCACCTGATCGGCGCGCAGGATCGCCTCGGGCGCGCTCGTCGACGAGACCACGACGTCGACGTCGCCGAGGTGCGACGGAACGTCCTCGAGCGGGATCGCCGAACCGCCGAAGCGCTGCGCCAGCTCGCGCGCGCTGTCGATGCTGCGGTTCGCCACGAACGCAATCGCCGCGCCGCGCGAGGAGAGGTTCGACGCGGCGAGCTCTCCGATGCGTCCCGCGCCGATCAGCAGCACACGACGCCCTTCGAGGTCACCGAAGACCTGCGCGGCGAGCGCGGCCGCCGCGGACGATACCGACGCCGGGCTCTCGCCGATTGCGGTCTCCGTGCGCACGCGCTTGCCGACGCCGAGCGCCTGGCGGAACACGTGGTCGAGAAGAGGCCCGGCTTCGACGCTCTCGTACGCCGCGCGCACCTGGCCGAGGATCTCACCCTCGCCCGGCACGAGCGAGTCGAGCCCCGCGGCGACGCGGAAGAGATGCAGCGCAGCCGCGTCCTCGTGCAGCCGGTAGACGACGCCGTCGAGCGGCTCTCCGGCCACATGTTCGAGCGCGGCGAGCGCCTCGTGCTCGTCGACGTCCGCGACGTAGAGCTCGGTGCGGTTGCACGTCGAGAGGCACACCGCATCGCCGAGCGACCGCGCGAGCACGGCCGCGTCGTCGAGCGAGAGCGTCACCCGCTCGCGCAGCTCGACCGGCGCGACGTGATGCGAGAGGCCGACGAGCGTGAGCGTCATGCGAAGTGGCTCCCGGCGAGCGCGAGCCGCGCGACGATCACGAGCGCGAAGCCCGCGAGCGCGACGACCGCCGCGTTGCGGCCGCGCGGCCGCGCGGCGACGAACCCGCCGTAGACGAGCCACGTCAGCACCGTGACCGCCTCGAGCGCGTCGATCGACCCGCCGCGCTGCTGCTGGCGGACGATGCCGATCACGAGGCCGAGCGTGAGGAGCGGCACCGAGACGACGATCGTGCGCCAGGCGAGCCGCTCGAGCGACGCGAGCGGCGGCAGGCGCCGCCGCAGGATGTCGGCGGCGCGGCGCTTCAGACGGCGTTCCTCCCAGAGGTACAGCGCCGACAGCCCGGCGGCGAGCGTGAAGCCCGCGAACGCGGCGAGCACGAGGCCGACGTGCAGCACGAGGAAGAGGTTGCCGTAGCCGGGGCGCGAGCCCGTGTGCGTGCCGCCGCCGATGCGCGCGACGACGAACAGCGCGACCGCGAGCGGCATCACGGTCAGGCCGAGCAACCGGAAGCGCGGCCGGCAGCCCCAGATCAGGTACGCGCCGACGACCAGCCAGACGAAGAGGTTGAGCGAGCCGGCCCAGGTCGACCACGGGAAGCCGTCTGCACGCGCCGCCTGCGCACCGAGCAATGCGGTCTGCGCGAGCCAGCCGATCCGGACGCCCCACGTCGCAGCGCGCGAGGTGCGCGCGGACGCATAGGCGAGCGCGGCTTCGCCGTATGCGAGCAGCGCGGGCCAGAAGAGCGCCTCAACCACGGTCGCGCGCTCTCTCGACGAGCTCGCCGAGCTGCCGCTGCAACCGCTGGAGCTTCGCCGCGATGATCGCCACCCACGCGAGCACGGCGACGAACACGACGAGGTACGCCGCCGCGACGTACTGCCACTCCGAGGGAGGTGACGACGGAGGCGTCATGTCAGCAGCTCGCGCAGCTCGCGCAGGTGCGCGTCGATGCGCTTTCCGGCGAGCTCGACCTGGTAGAGCGTCGCGAACAAGGAGACGATGGCGACGAGCGCGACGCAGAAGGTGAGGAACTGCGAGCCCGTCATCTGCGGGCCGTGGCGGTTGAACACCTGCGGGTGGATGAGGCTCTGTGAGAGGCGGATCGCGAGAAACGACACGGGGATCAGCACGACACCGAAGAGGGCGTAGACCGCGCTCATCCGCGCGCGCGCCGCGCCGGGGTCGACCGAGAAGCGGAGCATGAAGTAGGCGCAGTAGAAGAGGAAGAGCACGAGGAACAGCACGAGCTGGTTCTCGCCCCACGACCACCACACACCCCACGACGCCCGTGCCCAGATCGAGCCCGTGATGAGCGTCAGCGCGCCGAAGATCACGCCCTGGTGGATCGCCACGTAGCTCTCCAGGTCGGCGCGCTCGTCACGCGTGCGCAGGTAGCGCAGCGCCTTCCACGCGCCCCAGCCGAAGCAGACGTACGACGTCAGGGCGATCGGGACGTGGAAGTAGAAGATGCGCTGCGAGAAGCCCTGGTCGGGGTCCGTCGGCGCGTAGAGGAAGATCAACGCGATCGCGAGCCCGGTCAGGCCGGTGGTGACGGTTGCTAGGGCCGCGGGCTTCGACACGACTGCAATCGTAGTCCGGTCCCTCAGACCTCAGAGACGACGTACTCGAACGCCGCCCAGCTGAGGAGGACGAAGATCGCGTCGTAGAGCGCGAGGAACCACAGGTAGCGGCCCACGCCGCCGACCACGATCGGGATCGCCATCGGCAGGAAGAGGAGCGGCAGGAGGAGCTCCCGGGCGCGCCCCGCGACGGCCATCGCGCCGAAGAGCGTGCCGACCGTTGCGATGCCGATGTCGGCGAGGGCGACGGCGGCGACCGTGCGGCCGTCGATCCCGGAGAAGAAGGCCGCGAACGCAGGAAGGGCCACGACCTCGGCGGCGACGAGGAAGGCGAGCACCGCGATCGCCTTCGCGAGCCAGATCGCGCTCCGGTCGGCGGGCGTGAGGACGAGTGCGTCGAACATCCCCTGCTCGCGCTCCGCGACGAACGCGCGCGTCAGCCCGAGAAGCGCGGTGAAGATCAGCGCCGACCAGAGGAGGCCGAGCGACGCGGTCTGACCCGTGCCGCGCGGCAGCGCGAAGTGGAAGATCGTCAGCGCCGCGAGCACGAAGAGCAGCATCGACGGCAGCGTCTCCTTGGCGCGCAGCTCGAGCAGAAGGTCCTTGCGCGTCAGCGCGGCGACGTCGGAGAAGTACGTCACGCGAAGGCCAGCCGATCGGTCGCGCGCGCTGCGACGCGCTCGGGCTCGTGCGTCGCGATCACGTACGTGCGCTGCTCGTCGAGGACGCCGTCGAGCAGCTCGGCGCCTTGCGCGTCGAGTGCGTTGTACGGCTCGTCGAGCAGCAGGTGCGCCGGCTCGTGCAGCAGGACGCGGCAGAGCCCGAGCCTCTGCTGCATGCCGCGCGAGAACGTCGACACGCGTTCGTTGCGCACCTCCCACAGGCCGAACCGCTCGAGCAGCATGCCCACACGTTCGCGCTCGACGCGACAGAGCCGCGCGAACAGCGTCAGGTTCTCGAGCGGCGTCAGCTCGCGGTAGACGAGCGGATCGTGGCCGAGGTAGCCGGTCGTGCGCCTGTCGGGCAACTGCAGCTCGCCCGCACTCGGGGCGGCGAGCTGCGCCAGCACACGCAGCAGCGTCGTCTTGCCGGACCCGTTCGGCCCCGTGACGAGCAGGAAGCCGCCGTCGGGCACCTCGAGATCGATGCCGGCGAAGACGCGCTTGTCGCCGTAGCGCTTGGCAAGGCCGCGGGCCGCGATCGTCACGAGGGGTACATCTCGTCCGGGTGCAGTAGGCCGACGATCATTTCTCGGTGAGCTCACAGGACGTCCGCGAGCACGAACACGAAGAACGCGACGGAGATGACGCCGTTCATCGTGAAGAACGCGGTGTCGAGTCGGCGCAGGTCGCCGGGCCGCACGAGCGAGTGCTCGTACAGGAGAAGCAGTGCGACGGCCACCACGCCGACCCAGTAGAGGACGCCGACGTGCAAGCCGAGACCCACGGCGACGAGAAGCGCGATCGTCGCCAGGTGCAGGGCGCGCGCGCCTGCGAACGCGCCTTCCTCGCCGAAGCGCGTGACCCAGGAGTGCAGCCCTTGGGCGCGGTCGACGTCGGCGTCGAACAGCGCGTAGAAGAGGTCGAAGCCTGCGATCCACGCCGCGACGGCCGCGCCGAGCGCCCATGCCTGCCACGGGATGGTGCCCTTGATCGCCGCCCACGCGCCGACCGGCGCGAGCCCGTCGACTGCGCCGAGCCAGAGGTGGCAGAGCCACGTGAAGCGCTTGAGGTACGGATAGACGACGAATGCGATCACCGGCACCGGTGAGAGCCACCGGACGAGCGGGTCGAACTGCCACACGGCGACGAGATAGAGCGCGAGCGCCGCCACACAGAACCCGATCACCGCCGTGGTCGTGAGCGCCCCCGACGGGATCTCGCGCGTCGCCGTGCGCGGGTTGCGCGCGTCGATGCGCGCGTCGATCAGACGGTTGAGCGCCATCGCGAGGGAGCGCGCGCCGACCATCGCGAACGTGATCCAGAGCAGATCGTGCGCGGTGGGGACGCCGTCGACGGCGAGGAACGCGCCGACGTAGGCGAACGGCAGCGCGAAGATCGTGTGCTCGAACTTGACGAGCCGGTAGTAGAGGCGGGCGACTCTCACGTCTGGCGGTGCACGGTAGCGTCGTCGGCCAGCAGCTCGAGCGCATGGCCGAGCGCCGGGCGCAGGACCGCGTAGCCGTCCCGGCAGCCGCCGGTCGAACCGGGCAGGTTGACGACGAGCGTGCGGCCGACGACCCCCGCGACGCCGCGCGAGAGGAGGCCGTGGGGGGTCTTCGCGATCGAGTCGGCGCGGAGCGCCTCGGCGATCCCGGGCGCCTCGCGCTGTAGCACGGTGCGCGTCGCCTCCGGTGTCACGTCGCGAGGCGCAAGACCGGTCCCGCCCGTCGTGAGGACGACCCCGGCGCCTGCCGCGAGCTCCTCGATCGCCGCCGCGATCTCGTCCGCCTCGTCCGGGACGACACGCCGCTCGACCTGGTGGCCGTCCGCGCGGAGCAACTCCTCGAGCGCGTCGCCGCTCTTGTCCTCCGCCTCACCGCGCGACACGCGGTCGGAGACCGTCAGCACGGCTGCGTTCACTCCTTGACCTTCTCGAGCAGCTCGACCGCGAACGTCATCTGCTTGTCGATCGCCTTCGCCATGTCGTAGACGGTCAGCGCGGCGACCGAGGCCGCGGTGAGCGCTTCCATCTCGACGCCGGTCTGCGCCGTCGTCTCGGCCGACGCGACGATCTCGACACCGTCCTCCAACACGCGGGTGTCGACCTCGACATGCGTGAGCGGCAGCGGATGGCAGAGCGGGATCAGGTCCGACGTGCGTTTCGCCGCCATGATCCCCGCGAGCTGCGCCGTCGTCAGCGCATCGCCCTTCGGCAGGTCGCGCAGGCGCGCCGCCGTCTGGGGCGCCATGCGCACGACGGCACGGGCCGTCGCACGGCGCCGCTGCGCAGGCTTCGCCCCGACGTCGACCATCCGAACCGCCCCTGTTTCGTCGACGTGCGAGAGGTCACTCATTGCCTGTACCGCTTCAGGTACGCAGCGAGCGCGCCGCGCTCGCGCCAGGCTGCAGTCGCGCGCGCCCCGAGCCGCCGCGCGTACATCGGGCGCAGCAAGCGCCGGAACGTGTCGGCGGTGCGCTCGTCGTACGGGAACCACCACGGCACGGGGACGCGCCCCGAGTCGTGGTCGACAAACTTGACGGCGCTCAGGTCGTAGAGACCGTGCTTGGAGTGCGTGCGGCCGAACCCCGACTCACCGCGGCCGCCCCACGTCGCCTGCGCGGTCGCATACGAGTACGCGTGGTCGTTGTGCCACACCGTCCCCGCGCGCAGCTTGTCGGCGAGACGACTTGCACGCTCGCCGTCGCGCGTCCACACCGAAGCACCGAGGCCATACGCGGTGTCGTTCGCTGCGCGCACCGCGTCCTCGTCACTCGCGACGCGCGCGACCGTGACGACCGGACCGAATGTCTCGTCGCGCTGAATGCGTGCCTCCTCGGGAACGTCCACCAACACCGTGGGCTCATAGAACCATCCGGGACCGCGGGGTGCGGCCCCCACGAGCGCTTTCGCGCCAAGCGAAAGCGCCTCCGTCACGAGCTCTGCCACCTTGTCGCGCTGCTCCTCCGAGATCAGGGGGCCGAGCTCGAGCGCCCGCGCCTTGCCCGCGAGCTCCTCGACGAAGGGCTCGTAGAGGCTCCCCTGCACGTAGATGCGCTCGACACCGGAGCACACCTGGCCGCAGTTGAAGAACGAGGCCCACAGCGCGCCGTCGACCGCACGCGCGAGGTCGGCGTCGTCGAGCACGAGCATCGCGTCCTTGCCGCCGAGCTCGAGCGTCACGGGCACGAGGCGCTCACCCGCGGCCGCAGCGACGCTGCGCCCGACCTCGGCCGAGCCGGTGAACACCACCTTCGACACACCGCGCGACTCGACGAGCGCCGCGCCGACCGCGCCGTCGCCCTGCGCGATGAAGACGGGCGCGTCGCCGAAGAGCTGCGCAACGAACGCGCCGGACAGCGGCGTCAGCTCCGACGGCTTCAGCACGACGGCGTTCCCGGCGGCGAGCGCATACGCGACCTGCGTGAACGGGATCGCGAACGGGAAGTTCCACGGTGCGATCACGGCGACCACGCCGAGCGGCTCGTACCGCAGCGCCGCGCGCTTGTGCAGCAGCTGCAGCTGCGGATAGCGAAGTTTCTCCGGCGCGAGCACGTCGGCGGCGTGCTTCACGAGCCAGGCGACGGCGTCGAGCGCCGGGAAGAGCTCCGTCGTGAACGCCTCTGTCCTCGGCTTGCCCGTCTCGGCGACGACCGTGTCCGCGATCTCGTCGGCGCGGTCGAGCATCGCCTCGCCGACGCGCGCCAGGAGCGCCCGGCGCTCCGCCCAGGAGGACGCAGCCCACCGTTCCGCCGCCGCGGCGGCCTCGTCCACGAGCCCCTGGACGGCTGCGGGATCCGTCGCCGCGACCGTGCCCACGACCTCGAGCGTCGCGGGGTTGACGACGCGCAGCTCACCGGACGCGGTGACCGCCATGGGCGAAGGTTACGCCAGGTCTGAGAGCACGCCGCGAAGCCACGCTGTGACGTCGTGCTGCCGCACGTGCTCGCGGAGACCCTCCGCCCGCCGGCGGCGTTCCTCCTCCGGCATGGACAGCGCCTCGTGCAGCGCGTCTGCCTGGCCCTGCACGTCGAAGGGGTTGATCCCGAGCGCCCACTCGGCGAGCTCCTCGTGCGCGCCCGCGTTCTCGGAGAGGAGCAGCACACCGTCGCGCGTGTTCACGAGCGGGCCTTCCTTTGCGACGAGGTTCATCCCGTCGAACACCGCGTTCACGAGCAGGACGTCGTACTGCTTGTAGGCCGCGACCGATTGCGGGAAGTTGTCCGCCACCTGGAGGACGATCGCTTCGGGATGGCGGTCGTTGACGGCCTTGACCTCGCGGTCGATCGCAGCGCGGTACTCGACGTACTCGGGAATGGTCTCGCGTGACGGGTCGAGCCGCGCGAGCATCTGCACCCGACCGCGCCACTCCGGATGCCGATCGAGCAGCACGCCAAATGCGGTGAACCCGCGCACGATGTTCTTCGAAGGGTCCGTCCGGTCGACGCGCACGACGAGCTTCTCGGGCCGCGGCAGGCTCGCCTCGGCTGCGCGGACGGCATCGCTGTCCGCGAGGGTGTCGAACTCGGTCGTGTCGATCGAGATCGCGTGATGCGTGATCCGCGTTGCGCGGGTATCGCCGATCACGTCGACACAGCTGCGCTCGAAGTTCCGCGCCCAACGCGCAGTGTGGAAGCCGACCACGTCGTTTGCGAGCAGCGCGTCGTGCACCTGGGTACGCATCGCGGGCGGAAGGATCGACCAGTCGGTCGGCCACGGGATGTGCACGAAGTGTGCGAGCCGCGCGTCCGGTCGCGCGTCACGGACGTAGCGCGGCGCGAGATACAGGTGGTAGTCATGAAAGAAGACAGTCGCAGCGGGGTTGTTGTCCAAACAGGCAATCACCTTGTCGGCGAACGAGCGGTTGACGGCTTCGTAGCCGTCGCGCCACGCGCGATGGAACGCGTCGTCGATCACCGGGCGCGTCGGCGCGTTCCACAACGAGTGCTGGATGAACCACAGCATCGGGTTGGCGACGACCTCGTAGTACAGCCGGTAGGCCTCCGGGTCGTGCGCGACGAGATTGCCGCCTTCTGCGGCAACCGCGCGATCCTCGTCGGTCGTCGCGCTCGCGATCCACGTCACGTCACGCAGGCCGCGCAGCGCGGTCACGAGGCCGCCCGCACCGCGCCGCTCGACACGCCGGCCGCTCGCGTCGCGGTCGTAGGTGACCGGGCCGCGGTTCGAGACGACGATCAGATCAGACAATGGTGATGGTGCTTTCGCCGGTGTCGTTGCCCGCCAAACGGTTGAAGAGCACGAGCCAGTCGCGCAGGAGCCGCGGCGTGAGGAAATGGCGGCGGACGTGCTCCTTGCCGCGCAGCGCGCGCTCGCGCGCGTCCGCCGGATCGCGCAGCACCTCGATCGCAGCTCGAGCACACTCCTGCGCGGAGTCGACGAGCCAGCCCGTGCGTCCGTCGTCAATCTGGGCAACGATCCCGCCGACGCGGCCGGCGATCATCGGGCGGGCCTTCCACAGCGCTTCCGTCACCGTGAGCCCGAAGCCCTCGCGCGTCGACTTCTGGATCAGTGCGTTCGAGTGCACCTGGAACGCGTTCACCTCGACGGCCCCGACGTTGTTCATGTTGCTGAGGATGTAGATGTCGGGATCGCCGTCCGCATGGTCGACGGTGCGTTCGTAGTAGTCCCAGCCTTCGGGGTCGTCGTGCGCCATCGAGCCGACGAGCGCGAGCTGCACGTCGGGGAAGCGGCGTCTCACGTCGCGGTATGCGTCGATCACGCCGAGCGGGTCCTTCCACGGGTCGAAGCGCGACACCTGGGTGAGCAGCGGGCGCTCGACGTCGATGCCGAACTGGTCGACGATGTACGCCGCGTCTTCGCGCGAGAGCGCCATGTTCTTCGGCATCAGGGGGTCGATCGCCGGCGGCCAGATCACGACCTGGTTCAGCCCGTCGGTACGCGGGGTGTACTCGCGCATGTGGAAGATCGCCGCGTCGTAGGCGCGAATCGACGGCAGCAGGACGTCGAACACGTCGGCGTTCGGCGTGGAGAAGTCGATGTGACCGCGCCAGATCCACTTCGCGCTCCGCTCCGGAAACGACTCGATCATCGCGACCGGTTGCGGGTCGTGGACGATCACATAGTCGTAGGCGTCCGCGTCGAAGTGCGCGGCGTTCTCGGCGTTGTACCGGGCGAAGATCGCCTGCTCCTCGTCGGTCAGCGAGCGCGGGTCACCCTGTAGGCCGTTGTGGATCGCCTTCGTGACGGTGAAGAGCTCGTCCGCGCCGCGGATGACCCTCCACTCGACGTCGAGGCCTGCATCGGCCATCAGCGGCACGAGCGTGTAGTTGATCTCGGCAACCCCGCCGCCGAATGCCGTCGCCGACAGATGCACGACGCGCTTGCCCTCGAGCGGCGCGGCGAGGCGACGGATCTCCTCCATCAGGCCGCGCGAGACGAGCGTCGCGTAGTCGCCGAGCGACTTGTGCCCGACGTTGACCAGTTGCAATTGTTGCAAACGCTAGGACAGAGGCTTCACGAAAGGTGCTTGACAAATCTGAGGGAGGATCCTCCCTCGGCGCGCTCGCGAATCTCGAACTCGTCGGCGAGCGCCTCGATGATCGCGATCCCGAGGCCGCCCTCCGACAGCTCGTCGCTCTCGAGCGCGCGGCTCGGGTCGGCCGGCGGCTCGAAGCCCTCACCTTCGTCCGCGACCTCGATCACGAGCTTGTCCGCGTGCAGCTCGTAGACGATCTCGACGTGGCCGTCGCCGTTGTCATAGGCGTGCCGCACCGAGTTCGTGCAGGCCTCCGTCAGCGCGAGCTTCAGGTCTCCGAGCACCTCCTGCTGCAGCGGCTCCGCCCGTAGGCGAGCGATCCCCGTCAGGGCGAGGCGCCCGAGCGTGATGTATTCCGGCTTGGCCGGAATCGTCAGGCGGATCGATTTCGCGTGCCCGTTTGCCGCATCGGCCATGCACATACCCCATTCCCTACGATTCGAGAGATAAACCTCGGAGATTCTGCCGAAACTTCTCGTCCCCGGGGTCGGCCTACCTGGCCGGTTCCCGCTGAGTGCGGTTCGTTAACCCGCCGGCGGGCGCTGCTCGAGCGTCACCCGCACCGTGCGCCGGGCCGCGCCGCGGACGACCGTGAAGCGCGCGGTCTCGCCCGGGACGAGCCGGCCCGCGACGATGCGGACGACGTCCTGGGCGCTCGCGACGGGAATACCGTCGATCGCGACGATCGCGTCGCCGCCGACGCGCAGGCCCACGCCCTCGTAGACCTCCTGCCGGTCGCCGGGCTTGAGCCCCGCCTCGTCCGCGGCGCCGCCCGGCTCGACGTAGTCGACGAGCGCGCCGCGCTTCGTGGCGTACCCGAACTTCTTCGCGACGCCGGGGGTCAGGTCCTCCGTCTTGATCCCGACGTAGGCGTAGCGGACGGCGCCCGTCTTCACGATCTGGTCGAGGGAGCGGCGCGCCGAGTCGATCGGGACGGCGAAGCCGACCCCCTCGAAGCCGGAGCTGCTGCCGCTCGAGCGGATCTGGGCGTTGATCCCGATCACGCGCCCCTGGGCGTCGAAGAGCGGGCCGCCCGAGTTGCCGTGGTTGATCGGCGCGTCCGTCTGGATCGCGTCGACGAGGTCGTATTTCGTCGTCAGCGACGGAATGGAGCGCCGGACGGCCGAGACGACGCCGACCGAGAGCGAGTCGGCGTTCCCGAAGGGGCTCCCGATCGCGGCCACCGGCGCGCCCACGACGACCCTCGCGGAGTCGCCGAGCGGCACGGGGTCGAGGGCGTGCTGCTTCGGATCGACCCGGAGCACGCCGACGTCGTCGAAGAGGTCGACCCCGACGGGGGTCGCCTGGACGCGGTCGCCGTCGGCGAACTCGACGTAGATCGTCTGGGCGGTGGTCGGCTTCCCGGCCTGGCCCTGGCCTGCCGTCGTGACCACGTGGGCGCTCGTCAGGACGAGCCCGTCCTTCGAGATCACGAAGCCGGAGCCCTGGCCGCCGTGGGCGCCGGGCAGCCCTCCGGAGGAGTCGAAGTACGAGATGATCGTCACGACGCCGGCGGCCCGCGTCCGGTAGATCTGGGCGGGCTGGAAGCCGTTCCCGAGGAGCGGCTTCGCCGCGGTGACGGGGGCGTTCGCGTCGCCGGCGGTCGGGACGGACTCGCGGACGACCACCGTCGTGCTCGTCCCGTGCAGCCACCCGCCCGCCTTCGCGACGACGAGGACGAGGGCCCCGCCGAGGGCGGCGGCGATCAGGGCGAGGGCTGCAGCAGGGCCGGCGCGCATCGCGGCTCACTGTAGC
>CAZDEX010000006.1:20220-22057 GCA_964504405.1 uncultured Gaiellales bacterium
GGCGATCAGGGCGAGGGCTGCAGCAGGGCCGGCGCGCATCGCGGCTCACTGTAGCCGCGCTCCTCGTCTGGGCTCGTCCCCGTTTTCACGTCCGCAAATCTGCCGAATCTTGGCGCGTGCGCCAGCCCTTGACGACGACTCCGCGAAGACGGGCTTGCTCGCAGCGTCGTTCGGACAACCACGGGGAGATGAGCTCGACGACGTCCTGTGCGGCGTCGCCGTGCGCCACCCACATCCCGTACGGCTTTCGCCGGTAGCCGTCATTCCCGAAGACGGCAGATTTCGACAGATTCGAAAACGTGAAAACGCTCAGACGAGCTGACGGGGGCGATCGATCACGTCGGCGGCGAGGACGAGCGTGAAGAGCGTCCAGCCGTTCTGCGAGTCGAGCTCGATCCGTCCGCCCATCACCTCCGCCAGCTCCCGGGCGATCGCCAGGCCGAGCCCGCTCCCGGAGGCCTTCGTCCCGTCGAGGCGGTAGAAGCGCTCGAAGACCTGTTGCTGGGCGTCGCGCGGGATCTCCGGCCCGTCGTTCCCCACGGTCAGCGTGGCCCGGCCGCCGTCCACGGCCGAGGAGACCCGCACGGTCGTGCCGGGCGGCGTGTGGACGAGGGCGTTCTCGATCAGCACACGGCCGATCTGGAGCACCCGCTCGGCGTCCCCGTGCGCCTCGACCGATTCGACCGCGACCTCGAGCCGGTGGTCGGCGGCGGCGGCACGCGGTCCGAACTCCGTCGCCAGCTCTTCCGCCAGCTCGGCGAGGTCGACGGGCTCGCTGGCCACGGCCAGGCGGCCCGCATCCAGACGGGACAGGTCGAGGAGGTCGGTCGCGAGCTTCGTCAGGCGCGCGACCTGCTCCCGCATCTGACCGACGAACTCCTCGCGGGTCGCCTCGTCGAGGGAGGGATCGTCGAGGAGCTCCAGGAACCCCCCGAGCGAGAAGAGCGGCGTGCGGAGCTCGTGCGAGGCGTTCGCGATGAACTCCCCGCGGGCGCGGTCGAGGCGCGAGAGGCGGAGCCGCATCCGCTCGAACGTCCGCGCGAGCTGGCCGACCTCGTCGCTCCCGTGGTCGACGATCGGATCCTCGAAGTCGCCGGCGGCGATCCGTTCGGCGGCCTCTTCCAGGCGGCCGATGCGCCGCGCAAAGACGCTGGCCCCGCCGTAGCCGAGGAGCGCCGCGAACGCGACGGCGAGCGCGCCGGCAACGAGGACGCGCGTGCGGACGACGGAGACGACCTGCAGCTGGTCGTGCAGCGACGCGCTCAGCATCACGACATACGGCCCGACCGGATAGGCCACCTCGGCCTGCTCCTCGCCGCCCCGCGTGACCGTTCCGCGGGCAAGCGTCCGGAGCCGCGCCGCGTCGAATGCGACCGGGTCGTTGACGAGGCCGTCGGACGTGCCCTCGACGGCCGAGTCCGCGAACGGAACGAGGAGCGCGGGCGTCTCGTTCCCGAGGCTGAAGACGACGACGCGCGCGTTCACGATCGGCGCGTAGCGCTGGGTGTAGGCCTGCTTCGCCCACGGCTCGACCGGGAAGTTCGGGACGACACGCTCCCGCAGCGAGGTCTCCAGGCTGTTCAGCTCGTTGTTCTCGAGCGACGCCTTGTAGGACGGGACGACGATCAGGTAGACGATCGCGAGCACCCCCGCGACGACCATCAAGAGCGCCACGGCAAGCTGGCGGCGGACGCTCCGGGTGAAGATCACCGGTCGCGGAAGCGGTAGCCGACGCCGCGCACGGTGAGGATGTACTCGGGCGTCCGCGGCTCCGACTCGAGCTTCTCGCGCAGGTGCCGCACGTGGACGTCGATCGTCCGCGGGTCGCGGTAGTCGG
>CAZDEX010000007.1:0-11575 GCA_964504405.1 uncultured Gaiellales bacterium
ACGGCGTGCGCGGCCACCTGACCGTCGCGGCGAGCGGCGCGCCCGGCGACCTCTACGTGTACGGCCAGGGGAACAACATCTCGATGGCCGACTGGAGCGACCTCATCCTCCGCACGGGCGCCGACCACGGCTTCTGGCCGAACGACCGCCATGTCGTACAGAGCGACAAGCGCCTCCGCCCCGGCGTGACGGACGTGATGGCCTTGCGCGTCGGCTACGACAAGCTCCACCGCGAGACGGGCTGGGAGCCGAAGGTCTCATGGGAAGAGGGCGTCCTGCGCACGATCCGCTGGTACGCGGAGAACCGCGACCGCTGGATCGGCAGGGTCGACTGGCTCGCGGGCGGCCGGGTCGAGCAGCGGTGAGCCGCGTGCTCGTCACCGGCGGCGGCGGCTTCCTCGGCTCGCACCTCGTCGAGCGGCTCGAGCGGGAGGGGCACGACGTCTTCGTCGCGCGCCGGCGCGACTACGACCTGACCCGCTACGACGACGCGGCGCGGTTGTTCGAGGACGCGGCGCCCGAGCTCGCCTTCCACCTCGCCGCCGAGGTCGGCGGCATCGGCGCGAACCGCGACAACCCAGGTCGTTACTGGTACGCGAACCTGATGATGGGCGCGCACGTGCTCGAGCTCTCCCGGGTGCACGGCGTGGGCAAGCTGGTGGTCGCGGGAACCGTGTGCGCGTACCCGAAATTCACGCCGGTTCCGTTCAACGAGGACGACCTCTGGAACGGCTACCCGGAGGAGACGAACGCGCCGTACGGCGTCGCGAAGAAGTCGATCCTCGTCGGCGCGCAGTCGTACCGCGAACAGTACGGCCTCGACACGATCTACCTCCTGCCGGCGAATCTCTACGGGCCGCGCGATAACTTCGACCTGGACACCTCGCACGTCATCCCGGCGCTGATCAGGAAGATGACGTCGCGCGCGCCGGAGGTGAAGCTGTGGGGCGACGGGTCGCCGACGCGCGAGTTCCTCTACGTCGACGACTGCGCCGAGGCGTTGCTCCTCGCGGCGGACCGTTACGACGGCAGCGCGCCCGTGAACCTGGGAACCGGCATCGAGACGTCGATCAGGCAGCTCGCCGAGACGATCGCCGACCTGACCGGGTTCGATGGAGAGCTCGTCTGGGACACGTCGATGCCCAACGGGCAGCCGCGCCGGCAGCTCGACGCGTCGCGCGCGAGGGAGCTCTTCGGGTTCGAGGCGACAACGCCGCTCCGCGAGGGTCTCGCCCGGACGATCGCCTGGTACCGCGAGCACGCCCCGGTGGACGCGGCGGTCACGTGAGGCTGGTCGAGGCGCGCCCGTTCATGGCGCGGTTCGCGACGTTCGTGGATCGGAGAAGCGCCTTCGTCGTCGGAGGGCTCGTCGCCGCGAACGCGTTGATCGTCCTGCTGACCGCGCTGTACTCGATCCGGCACAACGGCTGGCAGTTCTACGACGGCGGCGACGGGACCGAGTACTGGGAGGAGGGATGGCAGCTCTCATCGCTGCACATCTCGGGGGCGGCGATCTCGTTCGGCGCGCCCCTGCTGATGGCGCCTATCGCCTGGTTCAGCGGTCCGAGCCTGCTAGCCGCGCTGCCGGCGATCGTGATCCTCTATGCAGGCGTCTTCGGCGCGCTCGGCGTGTTCTTCTTCTACAAGCTGGCCTCGGCTCTCGCAGGCCGACGGTTCGGCGTCTGGGCGACAGCCCTTTGGGTCCTGATCCCCGCACTCGCACCGCAGTTCTTCGACTCTCGCTACCGGCCGCGATTCATCGTCAACGTCCTGCCGCACTGGCGCGGCCTGAACGCGCTCGCGGACTTCCCGGGCATGACGGTGTGCATCGCCGCGGCGTGGCTCGTCGTCCGCGTGATGAACCGCCGCTCACCCGCCGACGCCGTCGCGGCAGGAGCGCTGACGGGTTTCATCGTCGCGATCAAGCCGTCGGACGGCCTCTTCGTCGCGGCTGCTCTGTTCGGTCTCCTCGTAGCGCGCTGCTGGCGCGAGCTGCCGTGCTTCGTCGGCGGACTCGCGCCGGCGCTCGTGGCGCTCACGGTCTGGAAGTGGAAGGGTCTCGGGCGCGTGCCGCTCTTCGCGCTCGGGACGACGCACGAGGCGGCGGGGCCGACCCTCGTCGGTGCTCCTTCGACCGACTGGGTGCACCGCTACCTGCCCATCGACATCCATCAGTTTCAGCACAACCTCGACGGGATCCGCGAGTACGGCTGGGACCTTCGCCTTCTCGAGTACCTCGTGCTGGCCGGAGCCGCAGCGGCGATCCTGCGTCTCGGGGCCCGGGGCGCGTTCATCGTCGCGTGGTTCGCGGCCTACGTCGGGATCAAGGGGTCAGTGGCGCTCGCGACCGTCCCCGACACGTCGTTCTGGCGGTACACCGAGCACGCGCTTCCGGCGCTGGTCCTGCTCGTCGCGTCGGTGCAGTTGCTCGTCCCGCGCGGCCGAGGACGACGCCTGCTCGCCGGCGTCTCTGAGCCGGCGATCCGGATGAGAACGGCCCTGATCACCGTCGTCCTGCTCGGAATCCTGCCGCTCGGGGTGGTCGTCGCGGCTCGCGCCGCGAACGGC
This sequence comes from uncultured Gaiellales bacterium, assembly GCA_964504405.1. Taxonomy (GTDB): domain Bacteria; phylum Actinomycetota; class Thermoleophilia; order Gaiellales; family Gaiellaceae; genus PALSA-600. The sequence continues at coordinate 2,569 of CAZDEX010000007.1, forward strand.
TCGTCGGTCCACTTTCTGAACGAGAACATCGCGGCGACGACCCAGGATCTCCACCTGCGGGTGCGCCGTTCGGGTCGGCGGCTCGAAGCCAGCTGGGACCCGCCGGCCAACTCGGGCACCTCCGTCGCCTATCGCGTGTACGAGTCGCCGCAACCGTGCTCCTCGTACGGAGTGCCCGTCCCGTCCTGCATCATCGTGTTCCCGCCGACCCGCATCATCGTGTTCCCGCCGACGACGCTGACGACCGAGCGCCACGTGGTCGTGCCGTACGTCCCCGGGAGCCGCTGGCTCCGCATCGCCGTCGGGGCGGATTACCTTTTCAACCCCGCCAAGGCGGAGACGTTCCTCGTGACGCCCGCGGTCGCGATCCCGCGCTAGTCGCGTTCGCGGAGCTCGGTCTCGAGCAGCGCGAGCCGCTGCGCGAGCATGACGTTCTGATCCGACAGGCGCGAGATGACCGTCGAGTAGTGGAGGAGCACGAGGATCACGAAGAGCAGGCCGACCGCGAAGAGCACGGCCGGGGGGTAGCCGCGCACGCCGAGCCAGCCGGCGATCGTGTTCAGCCCCCCGCGCCACGCCGAGAGCACGACGAGCACGATCCCCGTCAACAGCCAGAGCAGCGCATAGCGCTCGCGCAGCCGGCGCGAGCGGATCAGCTCGAAGACGACGAGCACCAGCACGAGCGACGCCGCGGTCGCCGCGAGCGAGACCTTCAGCGGCGTGCCGGCGGCGATCACGAGCGCTCCGCGGGGACGACGCGGCGGCGGAAGAGGCCGACGAAGAGCGCCACGAGCACCTTCGCCATGTAGTAGATCGACCGCAGGGCGGTGATCGACGAGCGGCCGTGCTCGCGCTCCCGCATCGCGACGGGCACCTCACGCAGCAGCAGGCGGTGCTTGATCGTCATCACCATGCCCTCGACCTCCGGGTAGTCGTGCGGATAGTCGGACGCGAAGAGCTCGAGCGCCTTCCGGTTCAGCGCCTGGAAGCCGGACGTGGTGTCGGTGACGCGCTGGCGCGCGATCGCGGAGACGATCAGAGCGAGCAGGCGAATCCCGATGCGACGCGTCGCCGACGAGCGGTAGCCGTCCCCGCCCGCGAAGCGCGAGCCGACCGCGATGTCGGCCTCGCCTGCGAGCACCGGCTCGAGCACCTTGGGAAGCTCGGCCGGGATGTGCTGGCCGTCGCCGTCGCAGCGCACCGCGAGCTCGTACCCGTGCTCGTATGCGTAGCGGAAGCCCGTCTGAACGGCGCCGCCGATGCCGAGGTTGAACGGCAGGCTGACGACGTGCGCGCCGTGCTCGGCGGCGACCTGCGCCGTGCCGTCGACGGAGCCGTCCGACACGACGACGACGTCGAGCCCCGGGTCGAACGCGCTCAACTCATCGATCACGCGGCCGATGTTGCGCTCCTCGTTGTACGCGGGGACGATCGCGATGCGGCGCAGCGCCTCAGCCGACACGCGCTTCCTCTCGCAGGCCGAGGAGCGCGAGCAGCTGGCGTGCGCGGTGACGGTACGTGTGCTCGTCGAGCACGCGCTCGCGCGCCCTGCGGCCCATCTCCTCCGCCTGCGCCGGGTCCGCGAGCAGATCGCGGTACGCGCTCGTCGCCTGCTCCGCGTCCTCGACGACGAGCAGCTCCGACCCCGGCTCGAACCAGCGCTCGACGCCGTTGTACGGATTCGCGACGATCGCGGCGCCTGCGGACGCAAGCTCGAACGGACGGCATGACGACGATGCGTACACCGTCGCGTGCGAGCGGCGCGTGATGCAGAGGTTGATGCGCGCCGCCGAGATCGCCTGCGCGAACGTGTTGAAGGGAATGTCGCCGACCGTTCGCGCCCTGCCGACGTCGCCCTGGAAGTCGCGGCCGCCGAGCGCGAAGTCCGCGTCGAGCGCACGCGACGGCTCCCCGACCATCGCCTGCATCCACTCGCGGCGGAACTTGTCGCCGTAGCCGTAGAAGAAGACGTCCATCGACTTCTCGACGGGTTGCGGCGCGAAGAAGTCGGGATCGGCCGCCCAGAAGATCGTCTCCGCCCGTCGCGCGCCGAGATCGCGCAGGCGCTCGAGCGCGCCCTCCGAGTTCGAGACGAGCAGGTCGTACTCCGACGGATCCGCCTGGTGGTACCAGTTGAACCCCGTGTCCATCCCGCCGAACTCCGGCAGGCTCATCGGCGCGTCGCCGTCGTAGAACACGATCGGGATCCCGTACCGCTCGCGGAGATGCGTCGGGATGCCGCGGAGGTGCGACATCGGCACGGTGAACACGACGATCGCGTCGGGATGCTCGCGCTCGGCGAGCCGGTCGAGGTGCTTCTTCCAGCGCGGCGTGACCCAGCGCCACACCGCCTCCCGTGTCATCCGCTCGCCGAAGCCGTCCTCCGGGTTGTCCTCGGCGCGGCGGAGATACGTGTCGCCCTTCAGCCTCGCGACGACGTCGCGTGCGCGGGCGAACGACTCGCCCTCGACGAAGGTCGGATTCGGCGCCGTTCGCCACCACGGCGACTCGACCGGCCGACCGCGATACGGCGTGACCACGAGGTCCGCCCCTTCCTCGTAGAGGCCCTTCCAGAGCTGCCACCAGGCGGGCGTGCAGCCGTAGCGGAAGTCGAGGTCCACGGCGGACGCGACTGCGAGGATCTTCACGCGGTGAAGTCTCGCAGAGCGCCATTACGGCCCTGTTAGCGCCATCATCTAGTACGCGCCGCGCTGCGAGAAGACGGCCCACGGCGTCTTGAGGAGGATCGAGATATCGAGCCAGATCGACCAGTTCTCGAGGTAGTAGAAGTCGAGGCGCACGAGGTCGTCGAAGGTGAGGTCGGAGCGACCCGCCACCTGCCACAGGCCGGTCACGCCGGGCAGGACGTTGTAGCGGCGGCGATGCCAGGGCTCCAGGCGGTCGTAGTCGCGCAACGGCAGCGGCCTCGGGCCCACGAGCGACATCTCGCCGCGCAGCACGTTGACGACGTTCGGCACCTCGTCGAGGGACATTCGGCGGAGAACACGTCCGACGCGGGTGACGCGGGGGTCGTCGCGGATCTTGAACAGCGCGCCGCTCGCCTCGTTCGCGGTCTCGAGCTTCACCTGCTCGCGCTCCGCGCCCGCGAACATCGTCCGGAACTTGAGCATCTGGAACGGCCGCTCGGAGAGACCGATGCGCGGGTCGGCGTAGAAGACCGGACCGCGCGAGTCGATCTTGATCGCCAACGCGACGAGCAGCCAGACGGGCATCCCGATCAGCGTGATCGCGGCGCCGACGAGGAGGTCGAACGTGCGCTTCGTCGCCCAGTCGGTGCCGGCGAAGATCGGCGGCCGCAGCTCGAACAGCGGCACGCCCTGGCCCGGCACGTACTGACCGCGCTCGAGCAGGAGCTCCGTCGTCCTGGGCGCAACCCTCACCCGGACGTTGCGGCGGTGCGCGGCCTCCACGATCTCGAGCAGCCGGCCGTCGTCCAGGCCCGTGTCCGCGACGATCAGCTCGTCGAGCGGCCCGGCGGCGAGCGTCTGCTCGACGTCGGCGCCGGCGTCGATCTCACCCCGGAAGTCGTAGTAGACGCCGGCGCGGCTCGAGCCGAGCGACTCGCGGAGGTGGCGGCGCGCTTCCGGGTCGCCGACGAGGACCGCCTTCCTGCGGACGCCCGCCGCGCGCAGCAGCGTGCCGGTCAGCAGCTCGTAGCTCCCGCGGAAGAGCGAGATCAGCACCGCGACGAAGAGCGCACCGACGATGTAGAGCCCGAACGTCGTGAAGTGCTGGCCCGTCCCGATCGCGAATGCGAGCGCGAGCGCCGAGACGAGGAACACGCTCGGCACGATCCGCCCCGCTCCCTCCCGCAGCTCCCTCGACGAGTAGAGATGCGCGCGCCAGAAGACGAGCAGCAGGAGGAGGATCAGGAACGGGAGCCACGTCGTCTCCTGATCCCAGAGGAGCCCCCACAGGATCGGCTGGGGGTCGAAGACGGCGGCGCGGACCGCGAGCGCCGCGTAGAGCCCGATCATCAGGCCCGAGAGGTCGAGCACCACGAGGGCCGCGATGCTCGCCGTGCGGCGCGCGAGCGTCTTGAACGGGCTCGCCGACAGGAAGTACGGCCGGCCGGCGCGGACGTCTTCTGTCACCGGGCCATCCTACGGTCAGGCGAGCGCGATCCGTCCCTTCACCGCCGGCCCGGCGACACGCACGACGACGCCTGGCATCGGGCCCGCGACCCACGAGAAGGAGACGTTCCGCCCGCCGATCGTGACGCGCGCCGGCCTGGACGGCGCCGGCACGAAGATCTGCACGTGCGCCGGCTGGCCCTTCAGCGCGAGCGTCGCCCCGTTCGCCGCCAGGAAGCCCGCGTGGCCGGGTCGCGTCAGCTGCTCGACGCTCCAGAAGGATCCCTTCGCCGTCCGGAGGTTGAAGGGGACGACGCTCCCCGCCCGCAGGTAGAGCGGCAGCTGGTCGAGCGGCGTCTGCCGCGTGAAGGCCACACCGCCGTCGACCGTCGCGCCGGAGTAGAGGTCGACCCACCGGCCGGGCGGGAGGTACACCGACGGCGTCGTGCCCGGCCCGACGACCGGGGCGGCGAGCAGCGAGTCGCCGACGAGCAGCTCGTACTCGGCCTGCCAAGACCGCTCGTCCTGCGGGTAGCCGTAGGCGAGCGGGCGGAGCACGGGCACGCCCGCGCGAACCAGCCCGTAGAGGTAGGGGAAGAGCTCGTAGTGCAGCACGGCCGACTCGCGAAGCGCGGTCATCGCGCCGTCACCCATCACCCACGGCGTCGAATTGGGCCCGGCGCCGCCGACCTCGAAGACCGGTGACACCGCACCGAGCTGTGTCCAGCGGGCGAAGACCTCCGGCGTCAGCTGCGCGCTCGCGTAGCCGCCGATGTCCGATCCCCAGACGCTGAACCCGGCGATGCCGGCGGACGCGCCCTGCAGGATCGCGCGTTGCAGCCCGACGAAATCGCCCGGGACGTCTCCGTTCCAGAAGCCGGGGACGAGCCGCTGCTCGCCGGGGCCGGCGGCGCGGAAGATCGTCGAGAAGTCGTTGCCGCGCAGCGAGCGGAGCACGTCGGACACCGCCTGGGCATAGAGCAGGGGGTAGCGGTTGTGGAGATCGAGCGCGCGGGCCTCGAGCTCGCCCTCGTCGCCCCGGTCGCCCTTGACGCCGTCGACGCCGAGCGAGAGGACGGAGCGCAGCCGGCGCTCGAACTCGGCCACCACCACGGGATCGGTCAGGTCGAGCTCGCGCCCGACCGGCGTCGGGATCAAGCCCTGCGGCGGATAGCCCGCGTCGCTGCTGCAGAAGTCGTCCGGGGAGACCCAGAGCATGAAGCGGACGTTCTGGCGGTGCAGGTCGCGGATGAGCCCCGCCGGGTCGGGGATGCGCGACCTGTCCCAGGCGAACGAGCCGGGGCAGGTCTCCCACGGGTTGTCGAGGCTCACCCAGCCCACGGGGATGCCTGCGGCTCGGAGCCGCCGCACGTCCTCGAACAGGTCGGCGGGGCCGCTCACCTCGTCGCGCCACTTCATGAGGGCGAACTGGGACGGCGGCGGCAGGATGGGCCGCCCGACGTCGGCCAGGAACGCCGACTCCGTCGCGGCGGGGCTCCCGACGTACACGTCCTCCTCGAGCCGCGCGCCTTTCGTGCACACCTCGAAACGGTCGGCGAGAGCCGGGAACGTGCACGCCGGGGTGCTGTCCGGCTGGCAGCCGGCGCCGCCGGTCGACCCGGGGAACGCCAGCCCGGCGACCGTGGTGCCGCCGAGCCGCACCGCGTAGCCGGCGGAGCTCTGGAAGAAGGCGACGGGCGCGTAGCTGCATTGGTAGGACACCTTGATCGGGACGATCTGGCCTCTGAGGTCGATCGGGGCTCCGCGCTCCCCGCCTCCCATGAAGTGCTCCTTCGGGCGCGCCTGGAACGAGTCGTAGATCTGCTGCACCCCCGTCGCGGGCGTGAGGGCGACCGACACGCGCACGCCATGCGGGCGCCTCGTGATCGTCACCGTCGCGGTGCGCCCCGGCTCGTCCGTCGCCACCTGGTAGGTGTCGCCGCTCGAGCTCGTGACGTTCGTCAAGGCGTGCTGCGCGCCGCCTGCGGCCAGCTGGTAGCGCAGCCGGCCGGGAAGCGCCTGCTGGAGCAGCGTGTGCCCACCCGTCTGCAGGGTGATCCGGAACGGGCTCCGGTCGACGTTCCAAGGCGTCCCCGCGGCCGCGTGCGTCCGCGCGAAGTGAGCGCCCACGAGCGCAGCCGCGGCCGCGGCGAGAAAGAGGGTCAGCCTCCCCACACGGCCTCCCACGGTACCTTCCGGTCGGAGTCGACCTCGCGGAGATCGGTCGGCGTCCGTCGAACCGCGAGGGCGGCGAGGATCCAGCCGAGCAGCCGAGCGCGGCGCCGGTCCAGCAGCTCGTAGTCGTGGAAGTGCACGTGGACCGCCCGTGGCAGGCTCCGCGCGAGCGACCGCGCGACCGCCCCCATCGAATGCGTCGTCGGCACCTCGAGGACCGATCGCCCGTCCGGCAGGACGACCCTCGCCGGCGAGTCGAGCTCGATCCGTTCGTCCTCCGGAGCGAGGTGGGCGGGCCGCGCGGGGGTCGCGGTGCAGTCGACGTAGCCGAGATCGGCGACGGCGTAGAGCACCTCCTGGTCCATGAACCAGTTCCCGCCGCAGAAGAACCGCGGCTCGAGCCCCCGCTCGCCGAGCCATGCTCCCTCCGAGCGAACGCGCGCGGCGGGATCGCCGCCCGTCGGACGCGCGTGCGAGGGGGACGTCCAGTGCGTGTGGTGGCCGAACGCGCCGAGCTCGGCGGCCTCTCGCGCCCGCTCGACGAAGCGCTCGGCCCCGTGCTCGCCGTCGGCGGGCGGCCGGAGGAGCGACGCGACGGCGAACCCACCCGGGCGCCGGCGTATGAAGTCGGTGTAAAGACGCCAGACGGTGTCGTCGAGGGGTCGCTCAACGTGACACGACACGACCGCGTAGCCTTGGGCACCGGGCATGTGCGGGATCTGCGGACTCCTCAGCAGGGACGGCGCCGACCGGTCGGCGGTCGAGCGCATGAACGCCGCGATCGTACATCGAGGCCCGGACCACGGAGCGGTCGAGGCGCACGGCAGGTGCGTCCTCGGCTACCGGCGGCTCTCGGTGATCGACCTCGAGACGGGCGACCAGCCGGTGCGGGACGAGCGCGGCGACATCGTCGCCGTCTTCAACGGCGAGATCTACAACTTCCGCGAGCTTCGCGCCGAGCTCGCCGCGAAGGGCCACGACATCCCCGGCACCGGCGACTCGCCGCTGATCCCGCACGCCTACGAGGAGTGGGGCCTCGAGTTCGCCCACCGGCTGCACGGGATGTTCGCGATCGCCCTCTGGGATCGCCGCGCCGACCGGCTCGTACTCGCGCGCGACGCGCTCGGCAAGAAGCCGCTCGTGTATGCACGGCTTCCCGACGGCTCGGTCGCGTTCGCATCCGAGACGAAGGCGCTCCTGCAGCTGCCGCAGCTACCGCGCGAGCTCGACCTCGAGCAGATCGATGCGTTTCTCGCGCTGCAGTACACGCCGCGCTCGGGCCTGCGCGCCGTCGAACAGGTCCCGCCGGGGCAACTCGTCGTCGTGGACACGGCCGGCATCCGTACACGGTGCTACTGGCGTCCCGCTGCGGCGGACGTGGGACCGGGCGCCGACTGGGCCGCCCTCGTCCGCACGGAGGTGGTCGAGGCGGTGCGCAGGCGGATGATCGCCGACGTGCCGCTGGGCGCGCTGCTCTCCGGCGGGATCGACTCGTCGATCGTGGTCGCGGCGATGGCCGAGGTCTCGTCGGGCCCGGCGCGGACGTTCACGGTCGGGTTCCCGGACACCGCCTACGACGAGCGCCCGTTCGCGCGCGCGGTCGCGTCGCGCTTCGGCACCCGGCACGAGGAGTTCGAACTGGAGGTCGACCCGGACATGCTCGGCCGCCTCGCCGACGTGCTCGACGAGCCGTTCGGCGACGAGGCCGCGTTGCCGACGCTCCTCGTCTGCGAGGCGACGAGGAGCCAGGTTACGGTCGCCCTCGTCGGCGACGGCGGCGACGAGGTGTTCGGCGGCTACGAGCGCTACCGCGCGCACCGCCTCGCGGCGCACATTCCCGGCCCGGCGGCGCGACTCGCGCTGCTCGCGCGCTGGGGGCGTCGCGCGCCGAGGTCGACGTCGTTCCGCGTGCGCCGGCTGCTCGCCGTCTCGGCCGCGGCGCCGCGCGACCGCTACGCGCAGCTCGTCGAGGTGTTCCCCCTCGAGCTCCGGCAACGGCTCTGGACCGACGAGGCCCGCGCGCAGGCGACGCGCGACTACCTCCCCGACGCGGACGACCTCCGCCTCGTCGACCTTCAGAGCTACCTACCGGGCGACGTGCTGCGGAAGGCCGACCTCGCGTCGATGGCAGTCTCACTGGAGCTCCGGGCACCGTTCCTCGACCGGCGCATCGTCGAGCTCGGGCTCGCACTCCCGCGCGAGCTCACGGCCGGGAAGACGGCGCTTCGCCGGGCGTTCGCAGCCGACCTGCCCGAGGCGGCAACCGGGCGCCGGAAGACCGGCTTCGGGGTCCCGCTCGACCGGTGGTTCCGCGGCGAGCTGAGCGAGGCCGCGTCGGATCTGCTCCTCTCCCGCGACCGCGGCCTCTTCCGCCGCAGCGAGCTCGAGCGGCTCCTGCGCGAGCATCTCGACGGCAAGGTCGACCGCGGGCACCAGCTGTGGTGCCTGTGCATGCTCGAGCTCTGGCAGCGGCGCCATCTCGACCCCCTCCCGGCGGCACTCGCAGCGTGAGCCGCCGCCAGGCGTACCCCCTGCTGGCGCTCGCCTGCAGTGTGCCCCGGCTCGCGGTCCTGCTGCACGAGCGGGGGCGCATCCTGTCCGCGTTCACCGAGAAGAGCTGGGACTTCGCGCTCACGTTCGTGTCGAGCGGGACCTTCGGCTTCATCCCCGGCGTGCCCTCCGCCTCGACGCAGCCCCTCTACGGCTTCTTCCTCGTCCCGATCGCGTGGATCTTCGGC
>CAZDEX010000007.1:11675-21960 GCA_964504405.1 uncultured Gaiellales bacterium
AACCGCGTGCAGATCGGGTGCTTCACGATCACCACCGACGCGAAGGCGCTGTGGAAGGCGAACAACGCCAACACCTATTCCACGCTCGCGCACGGCGGCTGGATCGACGACGTCCCGAACCCACCGGGCGTGTCACCGAACACGCCGGAGATCGCCGGCGCGATGTGGCGCGAGAACCACGTGCTGGTGCACGTGAACGAATGCCGTCAGATGCGCACGTACGAGCACCTGACGTGGGCGTACTGGCGCGGCCATCCGGGCGGCAAGGTGCGGCTCGCCGCGCAGGCGACCGAGATGCTGTGGAGCCCGGCGGTCCGGAAGGACCAGACCGGCGCCATGTCGAACGGCCTGCGGACGCTCGTCGAGGTGCTGTGGGCCCTACCAGTGTACCTGCTCGCCCTCGCCGGGCTCTTCCTCGTGCGCAGGCCCTTCCGGCTCCTTGCGATCTCGCTGCTCGTCTACGAGACGGCGACGGCGTGGGTCTTCGCCGGCACGACGCGCTATCGCGTGCCATGGGACTTCGTGCTCGCGCTGCTCGCGGCGGCGGCGCTCGACCGGTTGTTCATCGTCGTGCGCTCGAGGAGCTCGAGGTACAGCTCCTCGGTGCGTTCCGTGCAACGGACCTGAGGGAAGCGCGCGACGGCGCGTTCGCGTGACGCCGCTCCCATCGCCCGCGTGCGGTCGGGGTCGTTCGCGAGGGAGAGCATCGCCTCCGCGAGCGGCTCCGCCTCGGCGACCGGAACGAGCAGTCCGGTCTCCCCATCGCGGATGATGTCGATGAGGCCGCCGATCGCGCTCGCGATCACCGGCCGGCCGCGCTCCATCGCCTCGAGCGCGACCATGCCGAATCCTTCGCCGATCGACGGGACCACGACAGCGGTCGACTCCTCGATCGCGCGCGCGACGGGCGACACGTAGCCGAGGAAACGGACCGAGTCGCCGAGGCCGAGCTCTGCGGCGAAGTCGCGAAGGCCGCCCTCGAGGACTCCCCGCCCCGCGATGTCGAGCTTCAGGTCTGGTCGGGTCTGCAACGCCTGGGCGAACGCACGCAGCAGCACGATGTGGCCCTTGATCGGGATCAGCCGTCCGATGCAGAGGAAGCGCGGCGGCCCGTCGGGAATCGGCGGCAGCGACCGTGACGCTTCGATCCCGTAGTGGATGATCTCGAAGCTGCTCTCGGCGAAGCCCTCGGTGTCGATCAGATACTGCGCGAGCCCTCGGGAGATCGAGATCTGCCGGTCGGTGGCCGCTGCGATCAACCTGTCGCCCAGAGCGAAGACCCGTCCCTCGCGGAACTCGTTGAAGCCATGCTTCGTCGAGAGGCGCACCGGGACGTGGGTGAAGAACCCGACCATCTGCCCGTACGCGTCGGCGTGCACGAGGTGCGTGTGCAGGATGGAGGGGCGCATCCTCGCCACGTAGGCGGCGAACCGCACGAATGCGACCGGGTCGACGTCCGCCCGCACGGGCAGGTCGTCCAGGGGGATGCCGGCTTCGGTCAGCGCGTCGGCGAACTCCCACGCGCCGTCCTCGTGCTCGTGGAGCATGAGGAAGCGAATGTCCCAGCCGCGCTCCCTCAGCCGCGGCAGCAAGGAGAGCAGGTGCGCCTCCGAGCCCGAGATGCCCGCCACCTTCTGGACGTGCAGCACGGTCGGCTTCGTCACGTCAGCCCCGCCAGGAGCTTCTCCGCCCACGCGTCCGCCGAGTGCCCCGCCACCACGCGCTCGCGCAGGGTGCCGCCGACCCACTCGCGGTCCTCGCGCGCCGAGAGCCCCTGGAGGCGCGCCGCGAGAGCGTCCGCGTCGTCTCGAGGGAAGTCGAGGCTCAGACCATCGAGGAGGGCGTCGAAGGCGCTGTTCGACGCCAGGACCGGCAAGCACGACGCGGCCGCTTCGTAGACGACCTTGTCGGTCGCGCCTTCCCGCATGTTGTTCACGAGGCAGTCGGCCCGCGAGAAGAGCTCCGCCACCTGCTCGTGCGGCACCGCCTCGTGGATGCGGACCGCGCCGTCGAGCTCCCTCGCGCGCCTGCGCAGCTGCTCGCGGTGTGCGCGCTCCTCGTCGGTGAGCGACGGGCCGTACAGATCGTAGGTGACGTCGAGGCCACGGCCGCGCGCGATCGCGACCGCATCGATGACCGTTTCGAGCCCCTTGGACGGCGACGTGCGGCCGAGGCCCATCGCGTGCAGCCCGCCCGCATCGCGGCGGTCAGCCCCGCACGTGAATGCGTCGACGTCGATCCCGTGACCGATCGCGCGCAGCTTGCGCGACCGGATCGGATAGGTGCGGCGGTCGACGGAGAACGCGTGCGTGGCGAGACGATCGGCGAGGACGAGTGTCCGCGAGCGCTTCCAGTGGGTGAACCAGAGAGCGACGGGAATCCCGAGCGGCCGGGCGACGGGCACCGCGAGCACCGCGTAGATGGGACACATGTGCGCGACGATCGCCATCGGCTTCGGCACGGCCTCGCGCAGGAGCGCCCGCTCGAACCGCGCGAAGCGCGCGGCGCGAGAACGCGCCGCGAACGAGTGCGCGCGCGCGTTGTCGGGCAGGGCCGACGGCACCACTCCGGCCGCGAGGACGACCAGCTCGTCGACGCGCGCGGCAAGCGCGTGGATCTTCGGCACCGTGGCGGCCAGCGCCGGATGGTCCGGGTCGACCTGCTGCGTGATGAAGAGGAGCCTGCGCATCAGACGACGTCGTGGTCTCCGAACTCGAACACCGGCCGCGCCGAGAGCGGGGCCCCGTCGAGCGGCTTGCCCACGATCGGCAGCGCGCGCGGTGTCGGCAGGAAGCCGGCGGCAAGCCACCGTCCCGTCCGTTCCGGCGGACGCAGGGCCGCGAGCAGGCGCGCGCCGCGCATCTCGGCCGCGCAGGCCGCGACGAGCGCCCTGAACACGGGCCGCTCCGCCGCAACGAGGGTGCAGATCATGCCGGTGTCGATCCCGCGCTCGACCATCCGGCGGACGACGGCGTAGCCGCGGTCGCCCACCGCGAAGCGCCGGTAGTCGTGCGGTGCGTCGACATACCGCCAGTTGAGGTGCTCGGCGTCGACGACGACGCGGTCGGACGAGCCCGTGGCCCGGGCCCACGCGGTCTCAGCGGAGGCGTCGAAGCGCTCGACACGGGTAACGGTCGCATCGATGCGCGCCGGCAGCCCGAGCGGTCGAGCCCACACGCGCTGCGTGCGAAGCACGCGCCATCCGCTCCGGAGGAGGCCCGGCAGCGAAGACCTGTTCGGCATCGAGAACGTGACCTGCGCGCCGCGTCGGCGCCCCTCCTCCTCGATGTCGTGGAGCAGCGTGGAGAAGACACCGCGCATCCGGAAGTCCGGGTGGGTCGCGATGCCCACGATCACGCCTGCCTTGACAGGCTCACCGCCGGCCCGCATGCACACGTAGCTCATTCCGACGACGCCCGCGAGACGGCCATCGACCTCCGCCAGCGCCAGCGACCCAGGCTCCGACGGTGGGGCCTCGAACCACCACGCAAGATCCGAGCCGGCCCGCGGATCGGCCCAGACGTCGGCTAGCAGCCGCGCGACATCGTCGCGGCGAGACGGCGCGTACTCGACCGTCCTGATGTCGGTCATTGCGTCGCGGTTCCGAGAACCTGGTTGAAGATCCGCCGCGCCTGCGTGCCGTGCACGGTGTCCTTGACGGCGATCAGGTCGCACGCACCCTCGAGCACGAGCTCGAACGTGCGCGCCGAGTACGGCTCGACGTTGTACCGCCGCAGCCGGAGTGGATCCGCCGCCGACGAGTTCGCACCGGACACCGACGTGAATGCGACCTCGTAGCCGGCCTGCCTGACGAGGTTCACGTGCACGGGATGGAAATGCGCCTCCGACCCCTTGACGTACGCGAACGAGCGCACCGTCCGGCCGAGCTTGTCCTCGAGCCGCAGCTTCGAGAGCGTGATCTCGCGCACGGCGTCGTCGAGCTCGATCTCGGCGAGCGGACGATGTGCGATCCCGTGCGACTCGATCCTCACCCCCGCCGCCTCCAGCTCCGCGAACTCCGACCAATCGACCGTCGTGTTGCGGATCCCGCGTTCGACGAGCAGACGCTCGTGCGGGAGCGGGGTGTCGCCGTTCATGAACGCCACGGGCACGAACAGCACCGCTGGATACCCGTGGCGCTCGAGGATCGGCGCCGCGTTCTCGAGAACGTCGCGATAGCCGTCATCGAACGTGATCAGCGTCGCACCGGCGGGGAGCGGCACACCGCGGACGTAGTGGTCGAGGACGTCGTCGAGGTCGACGACCACGTAGCCGAGGTCGCGCAGCTGCGACATCTGCTCGTCGAAGTGGCCGATCGGAACGGTGGTCGGGTTGTCGTGGATGTCGTTGACCTTGTGGTACATGAGCACGCGCAGGACGCGGCTTTCGTCGGCGGACACCCGGAGGACGGACGACGTCTCCCCGAGGCCCCGGTAGAGGCCGTTCTTCAATGCCTGCTTCGCCTGCTGCGCGTTCATCGAGCGCCAGTGTACGGCCGGGCCGACGGCACGAGGAGTCGCAGCCTGCTCGCGTACTCCTCCGGCCCGACGACCCATTGCTCGGCAGAGGGACGCGCGTGCGCAGTCAGCCGTGCCCGCAGATCGTCGTCCGTCAGCACGCGAACGAGGGCGGCGGCGACCGCCGAGGGGTCGGGGGCGGCGAGCAGGCCGTTGACGCCGTCATCGACCAGGTCCGGGATCCCGCCCACCTTCGCGCCGACCACGGGCCGGCCGCGGAGCAGCGCCTCGATGACAACGCGCCCCATCCCCTCCGAGCGGGACGGGAGCACGAGCAGATCCGAGCCGTCCAGCGACTGCGCGACACCCTCCGGCGGCAGGCGCGTCGCCCAGGTCGCCAGCCCGTCCCTGACGAGTCGCTGCACAGGCGCTGCCAGCGAGCCCCGGCCGACGACGTGCAGCCGGGCGTCCGGCACCTCGCGCACGACCTGCCGCCACGCCGCCTCAAGGCCGTCGACGTTCTTGTAGCGCTCGAGCACCCCGACGAACAGCACACGCGAGGCTCCCGGCGGCGGCTGGAGCGGACCGAGGAACGGTGCAAAGTCCATGTACGCGGGGAACACGTCGGCCGGCTCGACGCCGACTTCGCGCGCGAGCCGTGCGGTGTAGGGAGACACGGCGCGCACCTTCGCGGCGCGCCGAAGCGCCCACGTGCCGACGTCGTCGAGCACGTGCGCAAGAGGTCGCCGAAGGCGAGAGCCGTACAGCCGCCCGAAAGTCCGCCAGTCACCGTGCAGCTCGATCACCAGGTCGTCGCGAACCCCCGCGGCGACTGCTGCTGCTCCTTCGAACGGGCTCTGCGCGACGACGATGTCGGGGCGGTGCTCCGCTGCGAGACGCCTGATGCGAGGTGCGAGGGCGAGCCAGAACGCAGCACCGTCTGCGACACGCTGTCGACCGACGAGGGTGAACGTGTCGTCACCGTAGGGCGAGCCGTCGGCCGAGGTGGCGAGCACGCGCAGCTCGAAGAGCTCGCGTAGCGCAGCGAACTTCCGCTCGAGCGACGGCGAGAGCGGGAGCGAGTAGCGCGTCCGCGCGACCATGAGGAGCCGCGGCTTCACCTCACGCGCTGGACCATCGCACGGACGTTCTCGGCGTACTGCTCTGGGGTCGCAACCCACCGTTCCACGCCCGCGCGCCCTGCTTCCCCCAGGCGCTTCGCGAGCTCACCGTCGGTGAGGACACGCGAGATCGCGTCCGCGAGCCCGCTCGTATCCCCTCGCTCGACGAGGAGCCCGTTCACATCGTGCTCGACGATGTCCGGAATGCCGCCGACACGTGTCGCGACGACCGGGCGTCCGCGGAGGAACGCCTCGATGACGACGCGACCGAGCCCTTCGGCATTCGAGGGGAGGAGAAGCACGCGGGCATCGTCGACCGCCCGCGCGAGCTCCGGCGGCTCCAGACGGCGGTCCCAGCGGGCTCCCTCGCGCACGAGCGCCTGCGCCACCTCCGCCTGGGTGCCGCTCGAAACGAGATGGAGCTCGGCGTCGGGAACGCGGCGCGTGACTGCACGCCAGGCGTCTGCGAGACCCTCAACGTTCTTGTAGCGCTCGAGCACCCCGACGAAGATCGCCCGCGGTGCGTCCGGGACGGGAGTCACCGGGCCCGTGAACGCGCCGAGATCCGAGTACGTCGGGAAGACGCCGACGGGCTCGCGGCCGAGACGTCCACGCACGAGCCCGGCGGTGAAGTCGGAGATCGCGCGGTGGCCGTCGGCACGCCGAAGCGCCCAGCGCGCCGCGAGATCCGTCAGGGGCGCGACGAGGCTGCGCGCGCGCGACCCGTACAACCGCGTCGAGACGCGCCAGTCGCCGTGGATCTCCGCGATCACCTTCGCAGGCGAACGCGCGACGCGTCGGCCGATCTCGACGGCGATGGCCTCGTACGGGCTCTCGGCAACGACCACGTCCGGCCGCCACGCACGCAACTCGCGCACGACACGCAGCGGGAGCGACGCATAGAAACGCGGCCCGTCGAAGCGGCGAGGAGCGACGAGGTGGAAGCGCTCGTCGCTGCGCTCGCCGCTCGCAACCACGCGAACGTCGAGCACCTCGGACAGCGCGTCCCACTTGCGCGCCACGCTCGGCGCGAGCGGCAGCCGGTACCGCGTCCGGCCCACGAACAGCACGCGCGGACGTGCGCTGCCGCTCAGCGGGAGGCCGCCTGCTCGAGGATCCGTTCGAGCCGCGCGTAGATCGCCTGCGGCTCGTAGTCGGCGACCGACGATGCCGCGCGCTCCGCAAGTCGGCGCGCGAGCTCGGCGTCCCCGAAGAAGCGCTCGACGGCGCCGGCGAGGGCGTCGACGTCCCCCGGCTCGACGACGAGCCCGTTGACTCCGTCGCGCACCACCTCGGCGACGCCGCCGACGCGCGTTGCGATCACCGGCGTTCCGACCGCGAGCGCCTCGACCACGGTGTGCGGGAAGTTCTCCCACGACGAGGAGAGGAGCGACGCGTCCGCCGCCGCGAACAGGCGAAGGACATCCGCGCGCGGCAACGGCCCGAGGAACCGAGCATGCCCGAGAGTCTCGAGCCGCTCCCGGTCGGGACCGTCGCCCGCCACGACGAGCGCAACGCCCGTCCGTCGCGCGGCGGCGATCCCCAGCTCGAGCGACTTCTGTGCCGTCAACCGACCGGCGAACACGAGCGTCGGCCCGTCGAACCCGAATCGCGCACGGAGCTGCTCACGCGGCTCGAGCGCCGGGAGCGTCGGCATCGGATTGGGCAACACGCTCGCGCTGTCCTCGGGGACGCCCCAGGCGACCGCGAGCTCCCGCAGGTACGACGAAGGCGTGATCAGGTGAGCGGCACCGGCGACGTCCCAGTCGCGAAGCGCCCGGAGCGGCAGCGACGCGCGCGACGGCGCGGATTGGAACGTCTCCAGCGAGCCGTCGAACAGCCGCCACCGCCGCGCCCGCTCGTAGGCGGGGTCCGCGGTCAGCTTGACGACGAGAGGCGTCCCGGCGATCCGCGCCGCGACCGAGGAGCGGCCGAACATCCCCGTGGAGTAGACGACGTCGGCACGCCGGGCCCGGGCTCGGATCAGGTGTAGAGCCTCGAGGTGCCGCACCCCGGGCGGTCGTGTCCGCCCGACCCACCTGACCGGATACGCCTCGCGCGCGGGCTCGGCGTCCGCGGTGACGACGACCTCGACGGTGTGCCCGCGCGAGAGCAGGAACGACGCCACCTCCGGTGCGTGCGACGCGGGGCCGCCGACGTCTGGCGGCCAGATCCCGGAGGCGACGAGGATCTTCACGGAGCGGCCGCCAGCGCGTGCGCCGCGCGGAGCCGGGCGAGCAGGAACGCCCAGAAGATGCAGTAGGCGCCCGTCGAGACGAGCATCGCTGCGGCGCCTCCGGAGGCGCCGAAGCGCCGACCCAGGACGAGCAGGAGGGGGACGAACGCCGCGATCTCGACGGCCTGGGCGAGCGATCGCAGGCCGGGCCTCCCGATCGACACGGGGAACGACTTCGTCCATCCCCAGACGAACTGCAACGCGGCAGCGAGCAGGACGAGACGCGCGGCGGTCGCCGCGTGCGCGCGGTAGACGTGGCCGTAGGCCACGCCCATCAGGAACGGCGTCAGCCACCAGAGCACCGGGACCGCGACGACCATCGCAAGCGTCGTCATCCCGATGTACCGCCGCAGCATCCCGTACACGCGGTCGTGGCGGCCGGCCTCGAAGTCGCGCGTCTGCTCGGTGAGGAGCACGAGCCGCGCGGGCGACGAGAGCGCGGCGAACACCGTCGCCGGCGCCTGGGCGTTCCGGAAGTACGCCGCCTGCCGGATGTCGGTCACGACCGGGATGAGCGCGGTGCCGAGCGTGGCGCGCCCCGACACGAGCGACGACGAGAGGGTCGACTGGAAGACGAAGCCCCTGAGCTCGCGCGCGTCTTCGCCGAGCGGCGCCGACGCCTCGGCTGGGAACCGCTTGAACGCCATCACCCCGGCAACGCAGATCGCAGCAGTCGCGACGGCCTGTGCGGCGACGACGCCGACGACTGCCCCGTCGACGCCGTACAGGCAGCCGATCCCGAGACCGGCGAGTCGCGCGACCATGCTCAGGGCCAGGAAGAGCGCACGGACGTCGTAGCGGCCGCGAAGGATGATCGCACCGGCTGCGATCGTCTCTGGCGCCTGCACGAGCGGGAGCAGCGCCATGATGAGCATCGGGGTGAGCACGCCGCCGGAGCCCCACAGGGCCTTCGCGAACGGGGCGAGCGCGACGAGGGCAACGCCCCCGAGCACGGCACCCGCGACCTTGAAGGCGAGGGCCACCTCGAACAGGCGGCGCAGACGGCCCCAGCGCTTCGTCTCGACGTAGCGGAAGCCGAACTTGACGAGCGACTCCTCGATCGTCAGGTCGAGGAGCAGCTGGAAGAAACCGGCCGCCGCGAAGACGGCGGCGAACCGTGCGTACTCCGACAACCCCAGCTCCCGCGTCGCCACGATGGTCGTGCCGAACCCGACGATCGTCGACAGGTACACCCAGAAGGCGGTGGCCGACCGCCGCCTCACGACCCGGGAGCGCATCGGCAACGAATATAGTGACACGGTGGCGCGCGGACGTTCGAAGAGCGTCGTCGCGGCGACGGGACCACTGACGCGCGCGGATCGCCCCGGCATCGCACGGGCCGTCGTGCTGGCCGCCGTCCTGTTCGTGCTCGCAACCTGCGCCGAATGGGGTGGGCTGCTCAGCGCAGCCTGGTCGGGCGACCTGAGCCGCTACCAGGACATCGCGAACTGGACGTTCGAGGGGCGGATCCCGTACCGGAACTTCTACGTCGAGTACCCACCTGGGGCGGTCGTGTTCTTCCTCCTGCCGCGAGCCCTCTCCGCGGCGCACTACGACCTCGCGATGAAGCTCGTTCTCGTCGCGAGCTGGATCGTGGTGATGTGGGCGTGCGCCCGGGTATTGCGACAGCTGGACGCATCGCGAGGACACGTGCTGGCCGCGCTCGCCGCGCTCGCTGTGACGCCGGCGCTGCTCGGGCAGGTGTTCCTGAACCGGTACGACCCGTACGCAGCCGTCTTCACGGTCCTCGCATTGCTCGCGCTCGGCGCCGGTGCCGTGGGCTGGGCGGGGGCGGCGCTCGGCGCCGGCTTCGCGACGAAGGTCTTCCCGGCGGCCGCCGCCCCGGTCGTCGCGATCCACCTGCTGCGCACGCGTGGACGCTCCGCAGTCGTTCGCGCGGGGGCGGCATTCGCAGCGGCAACGGCGCTGTTCGTGCTGCCGTTCTTCGCGCTCGCCCCCGGCGGCGTCGGCTTCTCGTACTGGAGCCAGATCAGGCGCGGGCTGCAGATCGAGAGCCTCGGCGCCTCGGTGCTGCTCGTCGCGGGAAAGCTCGGCCTCTACCACCCGGTGTGGGCGCCGGCGCCACCCGGCCAGATCGATCTCGTCGGCACCGTCCCGCACCTCGTCGCGAACCTGTCGTTCGCAGTCGAGCTCGCCGCGATCGCGGGCGTGACGTGGATCTACATGCGCGGGCCCGACGACCTCCAGCGTCTGGTGGCAGCCGTCGCCGCGTCGGTGGTCGGGTACACCGTCTTCTCGAAGGTGTTGTCGCCCCAGTACCTGACCTGGCTCGTCCCGCTCGTCGCTCTGACGCGAAGTCGACTCGCGCTCGCAGTCATGATGGCCGCGCTGCCGCTCACTCAGGCAGAGGTCTACTGGGGCAACCACGGGCTCCGGAACGGCGACTGGACGGTGTGGCTGCTCGCGGCGCGAAACGGGCTGCTGATCGCAGTCTTCGTGCTCGTCGCCCG
>CAZDEX010000008.1:0-20676 GCA_964504405.1 uncultured Gaiellales bacterium
ACAAGGTCTGCGCGTCCTCGATCCGCGCGATCGAGATCGCCGACTCGATGATCCGGACGGGCGACCTCGACCTCGTCGTCACCGGCGGCATGGAGTCGATGAGCAATGCGCCGTACCTCCTGAAGAAGGCGCGCTTCGGGTACCGCCTCGGAAACGGGGAGCTGCTCGACTCGATGGTCTCCGACGGGCTGACGTCGACGTTCGACGGGCTGCACATGGTCGCGCAGAACTCGCTCGTCGCACGCGAGCTCGGGATCTCGCGCGAGTCGCAGGACGCGTGGGCGGCGCGCTCACACGAGCGGGCAGCGGCGGCACACGACGAGGGACGCTTCGACGACGAGATCGTCCCGGTCGGCGACCTGACGGCGGACGAGTCCGTTCGGCGCGACACGACGGTCGAGAAGCTCGCAGCGCTGAAGCCCGTGTTCGATCCCGAGGGCACGACGACCGCCGGCAACGCACCGGGCGTGAACGACGGTGCGAGCTGCGTGATCGTCTGCTCGGAGGAGTGGGCGGCGAAGCGGGGTCTCGAGCCCCTCGCGACGATCCTCGCACAGGGGTACGTCGCCGACGACTTCGCGTACCTCGCGCGCACCCCGGCGAACGCAGGCGCGATGGCGCTGGCGCGCGCCGGCAAGTCGATCGACGACGTCGCGCGGGTCGAGATCAACGAAGCCTTCTCGTCGGTCGCCTCGAACTCGACGAGGATGCTCGGCGCCGACGAGTCGCAGGTGAACGTGAACGGCGGCGCCGTCGCGCTTGGCCATCCGATCGGTGCGTCCGGCGGCCGCATCGTCGGCACGATGGTGCACGAGCTGCGCCGGAACGGCGGCGGCCTCGGCCTCGCCGCGATCTGCAGCGGGGGCGGGCAGGGCGACGCCCTCCTGATCGAGGTCTGATGGTCCGCGCCGCCGGCGGCATCGTCGTGCGAGACGGAGCCGTCCTGCTGGTGCACCGGCCCCGGTACGGCGATTGGTCGTTCCCGAAGGGGAAGCTCGAGGACGGCGAGTCGTGGGAGGAGGGCGCGCTGCGCGAGGTCGAGGAGGAGACCGGTCTGCGCTGCGAGCTCGGCGAGGAGGCGGGCCGAACGCACTACGAGGTCGCGCAGGGGCCGAAGGAGGTGCGCTACTTCCGCATGACCTCGGACGGCGAGCCGCGCGCGCAGAACGAGGTCGACGAGGTGCGCTGGGTCACCCGAGACGAGGCGCGCACGCTGTTGACGCACGACCGGGACCGCCTTCTGCTCGGCCGCCTGGACTGACAGCGCTCCCGCTGGGGTGGCGCCGGGCCCGCCGCTCCGGTTACATGGAGCCACTCCCCCCGGACGAGACAGAAAGGACAGACACCATGCGCAAGTACTTCCCGGCCGTTGCGGCAGCAGCGCTCGCCGCAGGCGTGCTCGCGGTCGCCGCTGCGGCCGCGGTCACACCCCCGCCGGCAATCAAGGCGGCAGGCAAGATCGTCTTCTGCACGGACGCCACGTACCCGCCGGAGGAATCGCTCCAGGGCGCGAAGTTCGTCGGCTCCGACATCGACATCGCGAGCGCGGTCGCCGCCCAGATGGGCGTGAAGGCCGAGTTCAAGAACATCGGCTTCGACGCGATCATCCCCTCGCTCAACGCGAAGAAGTGCGACGCGATCATCAGCGGCATGAACGACACGACGTCGCGCCGGAAGCAGGTCGACTTCGTCGACTACCTGAAGGTCGGGCAGTCGCTGATGGTGAAGGCCGGCAACCCCGAGCACATCACGAAGCTGTCGGATCTTTCCGGCAAGACCGTGTCGGTCGAGACCGGGACGACGAACCGCGACTTCCTCGCGACGGAGTCGGCGGCGCTCGCGAAGAAGGGCAAGAAGCCGATCAACATCAAGACCTTCCCCAAGGACACCGACGCGGCTGCGGCGCTCAAGACCGGCCGGGTCGACGCGTACTTCGGCGATTCGCCGGTGGCCGCCTATTACGTCGCGCGCGACAAGTCGTTCGCGATCGGCGGCAAGCCGATCACGCCCATCGCGATCGGAATCGCGATCCGCAAGGGCGACCCGCTCAAGGGTGCGACCGAGAAGGCGGTCAACGCGCTCTACGCCGACGGGACGATCAAGAAGATTGTCGCGAAATGGGGCATGACCAACGCGGTGACGCTGCTCAAGTAGATGCTCGGGGTCGTCCACTGGCACCTCATCTGGGACCGGATCGCACATCCGGACCACGTCTTCTTCAAGGCGATGTACACGACGATCTACATCGCCGTGATCGCACAGACGCTCGGGGTGCTGCTCGGCCTGGTCGCGGCGCTCATGCGCACGTCGAGGATCTGGCCGCTGCGGGCGCTCTCGGGCCTCTACGTCCTCGTGTTCCGCGGGACGCCGCTGCTCGTCCAGCTCTTCTTCATGTACTACGGCGCGAACCTGCTGCTCGGGTTCACGCTCATCCCGAACAGCCTGAACCTCGGGCTGTTCGCCTTCGACGGGGCGATCGTTGCAGCGATCCTCGCCCTCGGGATCAACGAGGGCGCGTACATGCGCGAGATCATCCGCGCCGGCATCGACTCGATCGACAAGGGGCAGATGGAGGCGGCCAAGTCGCTGGGCATGCGCTACGGCCTTGCAATGCGGCGCATCGTCTTGCCCCAGGCGGCGCGGGTGATCGTCCCGCCACTCGGCAACGAGTTCAACAACATGCTGAAGACGTCGTCACTCGCATTCACGATCGGCGTCTACGAGATGTTCGCGGACGCCGAGATCCACTACTCGCAGACCTTCCTGAGCGAGTACTTCCTCGCCGTCGCGTTCTGGTACCTGGTGCTGACCGCGGCGTGGGGGCTGATCCAGGCGGCGATCGAGCGGCGGCTCGCGGTGAGCGAGCGAAGCGACGACGAGCTGTCGTTCCGCGAGCGGGTCGTCGGCGCGTGGGCGCCGGCGGGGGCGTTCGTCCGGCGATGAGCGACGCAGTGATGGAGGCGGTCGACGTCCGGAAGCGGTTCGGACGTCTCGAGGTGCTGAAGGGCGTCTCGCTCGAGGTCTCGAAGGGCGAGACGGTCTGCATCATCGGGGCGTCCGGATCCGGAAAGACCACCTTCATCCGCTGCGTCAACCACCTCGAGAAGGTCGACGGCGGCCGCATCACCGTCAACGGGCACCTGATCGGCTACCGCGAGCACAACGGGAAGCTCCGTGAGGACTCGGAGCGCAACATCGCCCGGCAGCGGACGCAGATAGGCATGGTGTTCCAGCGGTTCAACCTCTTTCCGCACATGACCGCGATCGAGAATGTCACCGAGGCGCCCGTCCGCGTCCTCGGTGTGCCGAAGGAGGAGGCGCGGGAAGGTGCGCTGGCGCTGCTGACGCGCGTCGGGCTCGCCGACAAGTGCGACGCGTACCCGGGCAAGCTCTCCGGCGGACAACAGCAGCGGGTCGCGATCGCGCGGGCACTCGCCATGCGGCCGGCGCTGATGCTCTTCGACGAGCCGACCAGCGCCCTCGACCCGGAGGTGACCGGCGAGGTGCTCGAGGTGATGGAGGAGCTCGCGCACGAGGGGATGACGATGATCGTCGTCACGCACGAGATGGGCTTTGCGAAGGCCGCCGCCGACCGCGTCGTGATGATGGACGGCGGCACGATCATCGAAGAAGGCACCCCCGAGCACTTCTTCGAGGCGCCGGAGCACGAGCGCACCAAGCAGTTCCTCTCGAAGATCCTCTAGCGCGCCCTTCCGCCGTCAGCGGAGCGACTTGCGGTACTTCGCGACGTTCGTCTCGACGCCGCCGAAATGCGGCTCGGTCACGAGCTCTCGGAGCTTCCAGCCGTTGCGCTCGTAGAAGCGGCGCGCACGCGGGTTGTCGACGAGGACCGTCAGCTCCGCCTCGTCGCACGTCAGCGCGAGCTCGGCGTGAACGCGGTCCATCAGCAGCTGCCCCGCGCCGCTGCCCCACCAGTCGGGATGCACGTAGAGCGCCATCAGCTCGTCGGCGGCGACGTTGGCGATGCCGATCACCTCACCGTCTTCCTCGGCGATGAAGTAGCGGTAACCGTCGAGCTCGATCACTTCGCGCGTCGTCGCGAGCCGGCGCTCGAACGGGCCGGCCCGCCCGTACGCGGCGGTCGAGGAGAGCCAGTGGACACGCGCCGCTGCCTCGGCGTCGTCGGGTGTTGCGAGGCGCACGTTCATGCGAGCACCTTCCGGTATCGCACCTCGGGCGCATGGACGCCCCAGCGCACCTCCGCCTTGCGCGCGCCGTCGGCGTGCCAGCCGGCACGTTCGTAGAACGCACGCGCTCGGGGGTTCTCTTCGAGGACCCAGAGCGTCGCCTGGCGGTAGTGGCGGGCAAGCTGCTGCTCGGATCGCTCGATCAGCGCGCGGCCGGCGCCGGTCGACCAGGCGTCCGGGTCGACGTAGATCGCGTACAGCTCTCCGATCCCGTGCTCGTCGCGGCTCGGCCCGACCGACGCGAACCCGACGACGACTCCGCCGTCCTCGGCGACGAACGTCGACCAGCCTGCGGGCGGCTGCTCGAGCCGGGAGCGCCACCGCGAGGCGTCGACCGGCATCGCGTCGAGCTCGTTCGCCGGCAGCACGTGCCGGTATGCGGCCTGCCACCCGCGCACGCGGATCGTCTCGATCGCGAGCGCGTCCTCGGCGGTTCCCGGCCGGACGTCCATTGGCGAAGGGTAGGGTCCCGCGCCGTGAAGTTCGAGCATGTCGTCGTCGTCGGAGCGGGGCAGATGGGCGGTGGGATCGCCCAGGTGGTCGCCGCGTCCGGCCGCCGCGTCTCGCTGCACGACCCGTACCCGGGCGCCGTGGAGCGCGGGCTCGAGGCGATGCGCAAGAGCCTCACGAAGCTCGGCGCGGACGTGGAGGAGACGCTCGCGCGCGTGTCGGCCGTCGACGAGCTCGTGCCCGCCGACCTGATGATCGAAGCGATCGTCGAGGACCCGCAGGCGAAGGAGGACCTCTTCCGCCGGGCCGACGCGGTGTTCCCCGTGGGAGCCGTGCTCGCGTCCAACACGAGCTCGATCCCGATCACGTCGCTCGCGGCGGTCACCGAGCGCCCCGAGCAGGTGATCGGGATGCACTTCTTCAATCCGGTGCCGGTGCTCAGGCTCGTGGAGGTGATCCGCGCCGTGCAGACTTCCGACGAGACCGCCGCGGCGATCGTGCAGCTCGCGCGCGACCTCGGCAAGGAGCCGGCGGAGGCGCGCGACTTTCCGGGCTTCGTCTCGAACCGCATCCTCATGCCGTTCATCAACGAGGCCGCCTACGCGTTGATGGAAGGCGTCGCGGAGCCGGAGGCGATCGACACGATCGCGAAGCTCGGCTTCGCGCATCCGATGGGGCCGCTCGCGCTCGCCGACCTGATCGGCCTCGACACGTGCGTGGCGATCATGGACGTGCTCCACGAGGGGCTCGGCAATCCGAAGTACGCGCCGTGCCCGCTCCTGCGCCAGTTCGTGCAGGCGGGCAGGCTCGGCCGCAAGTCAGGCCGCGGCTTCTACACCTACTGAGGAGAGTGCGGCGTTCGCCGCGGCGAACACGTCGTCGTCGATCGAGTAGGTGCTCGTGAAGTCGACGGCGCCGTTCACCTCGAGGACGACCCACGTGCCGACGTCGGCGGGGAGCAGGTCGACACCGACGAGGTCGCCTTCGACGGCGGCCGCTGCCGCGAGTGCGACCGCGCACGCCTCGGGCGGCGGGATGACGGGCTCGCGGCGCGCGCCGAGCGCGACGTTCGTGCGCCACTCGCCGGGCGCGGCGACCCGTCTGACCGCGCCGATCACGCGCCCGCGCGCGACGACGAGCCGCAGGTCGTATCCGCGCGGCGCGACGAGCTTCTGCGCGAGTGCGCCGGTCGCGTCGTACCAGGCGCGTGTCCGCAACGCGGCGAGCGTCGCCTCGATCGAGATCTCGTCGTCGCAGCGGACGACGTCCTCGCCCCACGAGCCGAAGCGCGGCTTGAAGACGAGCGGCGGTTCGAGCTCCGGCGTCGGCAGCCACGATGCGACGTGGACGGTGCGCGGGTGCGGCACGCCGGCGGCGAAGAGCGCCTCGGCCGTCGCGAGCTTGTCGTGCGCGGCGACGAGCGTGCGGCGCGGATTCAGCACGCAGACGCCGAGCGCCTCGAGCCGATCGAGCGCCCAGAGCCCCGGCTCCACGCCGTCGAGGCTCGGCAGCACGTCGAGCCGTCCGAGGGCGACGTCGCCGCGACCGAGGCGGCTGACCGCCTGCGCCGGCGTCAGCACCGTGCCGAGACGGGTGTTCGTCGGGGTGACGCGATGGGCGACGACCGCGAACGTGCTCATAGCGGGATCGTGCGGGTTTGCAGGGATTTCCGGAAGGGGCCGCGGCCAGGCCGTTGCGAGAACGTTTCCGCCTCGTAACCGGCGCCCCGCGTACGGTCAGTGCACCGACTCGCGCCTCGAACGACAGGCCCGAAGCGGGTTGCTTGGGGGCAACGCGCAGAACGGCCCGGCTTCACCGGGCCGTTCTGTCATACATGTGAACGCGCCCTTCCCTACGATCGGCAGGATGCGCACGACGATCGAGAGGGAGCTGAAGCTCGACCCGCCGGAGTCCTTCGAGCTTCCGCCGCTGCCCGGCGAGCCGCTCGAGTCGCGGATCTTCACCTCGACGTACTACGACACGCCGACCCGGTCCCTCGCGCGTTCGGGGATCACGATTCGCCGCCGGGTCGAGAACGGGCTCTCGCGCTGGCAGCTGAAGCTGCCGCGCGCCGGCGCCGCTCGTGCCGAGCTCGAGGCGGGCGGCGGTCCGGTCGGCCCGCCGGTCGAGCTCGCCGCGCTGCTCTCGGTGCACCTCCGTCACGGCGGGCTCGAGCCGGTCGCGACGCTGCGGACCCGGCGCACCGGCGTACGCGTCGTCGACGGGAAGATCCCGCTCGCCGACGTGACCCTCGACCTCGTGGACGTCCTCGACGGCGCACGCGCGGTGCTCCACTTCGCCGAGCTCGAGATCGAGCTGGTCGAGGGCGGGGAGGACGACCTCGAACGTCTCGGCCGCACGCTTCGTCGTGCGGGCGCGCGCAACTCGGACGGGAAGCCGAAGCTGTTGCGCGTGCTGCCCGTCCCCGCACAGAAGAAGATGAAGAAGAACGTAACCACGGTGCAGCGCATCAAGCTGCTGCTCCTCGAGCAGCTGCGCGAGCTCGAGGCGCACGACCCCGGCGTGCGGCTCGGAACCGATCCCGAGGACCTGCACAAGTTCCGCGTCGCGACGCGGAGGACGCGCGCGATCGCGCGTGCGACGCGCCCGGTGCTCGGCGAGGCGCTGGCGCCGCTCGCGGCCGAGCTCAAGTGGCTCGCCGGCCTCCTCGGGCCGGTTCGCGACTTGGACGTGCTGATCGAGCGCCTGCGCTCGAGCGTCGCCGAGCTCGGCCACGATCGCGACGCGGGCGCAGAGCTCGTCGCGAAGCTCGAGTCGGACCGCCGCGCGGCGCGTGACACTCTGCTCGATGCGCTCGAGTCCGAGCGCTACCTCGAACTGCTCGCGACGTTCGAGAGCACCGTGGCGCTTTTGCCCGACCTCGATTCGGGCAAAGGCTTGCGGCCGATCGCCAAGGACGAGCTGCGGCGCCTCATGAAGAAGGCGCGCAAGCTGCCCGCAGTTCCCTCAGACGACGAGCTGCACGGGCTGCGCATCCATGCGAAGCGCGCGCGATACGCAGCCGAGCTTGCAGAAGCGCCGCAGAAATACGTGGACGCGCTCAAGCGTCTGCAGGATGTGATCGGCGACCACCAGGACGCCGTCGTCGCAGAGGAGCGCCTGCGCAACGCTTCTCGTGCCGCCGTCGCGATCGCGGCGGGACGTCTGATCGAGCGCGAGCGTGCTCGGCGCGCCGAGCAGCGCGCTGTCTATCGGGACGCACTCGCGAGCGCGCTCGCCCGCGGGCGCAAAGCGCTCGACGCGTGATCCTCCTGCGTCACGCGCACGGGGGCGCATCTGCCGGATGAGCTAGGCAGCGGCGCGACGCGCGCCGAGCTCGAGCAGCGCGCCTTCGCGGACCCCGGCGCGCACCACCTTCAGCGGCGTCCCGAGCCGGGCCTGCAACGCAGCGAGGATCACCGCGCCTGCCGCGACGGTCCGCACCCGTTCCGGTGAGATGCCGTGCCGCTCGACGAGCTTGGCGGACGGTGTGGAGGTGACGACGTCGACCGCGTACGCGAGCGCGTCGGCATCGAGCGACCCGCCGGCGATCCGCTTCGTCGCGCGCGCGCTACCACCCACGGCGTATGCCGCACGCGGTGCGGGCGGACGGAATCCTTCGAGGTAGCGCTCGACTTCGCCGCGCGCGAGGTCGACCGCGCGCGCACCGGGCGGGTCCGACCGGAAGAGACGGTTGGTCAGTCGCTGTGAGCCGAGATCGATCGACCGCGTCCAGGCGGGGCCGTCCCGCCGCGTCCCCGTGACGATCTGTGCGGAACCGCCGCCGACGTCGACGACCGCGACGGTGCGCCGGGCGGGCGGGCCGGCTGCCGCCACGGCTCCCGCGAACGCGAGGCGTCCCTCCTCGACCGCCGTCAACACGCGCGCGTCGCAGCCACCCGCCTCGGCGAGCCGTGCGAGGAGCTCGTCGCCGTTCGCCGCCTGGCGTCCCGGGCTCGTGATCAGGATCTCCAGCGCGGTGGCTCCGGCCGCGCGCGCGGCACGCGCCATGCGCGTGACCGTGAGCGCCGTTTCGTCGAGCTTGTCGGCCGAGATGCGCCCGAACCGCTCGACCTCGGCGCCGAGCCGCGGCATCTCGCGCTGCGACAGGACCTCGCGGCCGTCGCGCGACACGAGCAACCGCACGGTGTTCGACCCGACGTCGATGACCCCGACCACGCTGCCATGGTGACGACGCCACATGACGGTGCCTAGCGCGCGCGCACGAGGCGCCGCGCTCGATCGCGCCGACGCATGAAGGCGACCTGCGCCGGACGCCGGCGCTCGCTCTTCTTCGGCGCGATGCGGGTCCACTCGCCGTCCGGCCCGAGCGTCCAGGCCTGTGAGTTGTCCGCCTGCAGCGCCTTGAACACCGATTCGAGCTCCGCGCGCACCTGCGCGTCCTCTACGGGGACGACGACCTCGATGCGATGGTCGAGGTTGCGGGTCATCAGGTCGGCGCTCCCGAGGAGGAAGGTCTTCTCTTCGCCTGCCTCGAAGCAGTACAGCCGGCTGTGCTCGAGGAAACGGCCGAGCACGGAGCGGACGGTGATGTTCTCGCTCACCCCTTCGACGCCTGGGACGAGCGTGCAGATCGCGCGCACCACGATCTCGACCTTCGCGCCCGCCTGCGACGCCCGGTACAGCTCCTCGACGATGTCTGCGTCGGTGAGGTTGTTCACCTTGATCCTGATCCGTGCGTGCATTCCCGCCTGAGCGGCATCCGCAACGGCGCGGATGTGCTCGACGAGCTGCTTGCGCAGGTTGAACGGCGCGGCGAGGATCTTCCGGAAGCGCCTTGGCCGGCCGAACCCCGTGACGAAGTTGAAGAGGTCGGCGACGTCGGCGGCGATGTCCGGGTCGGCGGTGAAGAGGCCGACGTCCTCGTAGATGCGCGCGGTCGTGGCGTGGTAGTTGCCCGTCCCGATGTGCACGTACCGCCGGAGGTCATCGCCTTCGCGTCTGATGACGAGGGTCGTCTTCGCGTGGATCTTCATGTCGGGAAAGCCGTAGACGACGTGCACGCCGGCCTGCTCGAGCGAGCGCGCCCACTCGATGTTGCGGCGCTCGTCGAAACGTGCCTTGAGCTCCACGACGCAGACACTCTGCTTGCCGTTCTCCGCCGCGACCATCAGCGCCGGCGCCAGGGCCGAGTCGTGACTCGTGCGGTACACCGTCGTCTTCAGGGCGACAACGAGCGGATCGGTAGACGCTTTGCGCACGAACGCCTCGACGCTCGTCGCGAACGAGTCGTACGGATGCTGCACCACGATGTCGCGCTGTGCAACCTCGGCGAAGAGGTCGTCGTCGACCGGCGACGCGAGGCGGCGCTGCGTGTACGGAACCCATGGCGGGTACTTGAGGTCGGGGCGATCGATTGCGTAGAGCTGGCCGAGATCGGCGAGATCGAGCAGGCCCCGAATCGGGTAGACCCCGTCGCTCGAGACGAAGAGCCGCTCCTCGAGCCGCTGGAGCATCGCGTTCGAGATCGAGCTCGAGACCTCGAGGCGCACGACCGCACCGAAACGGCGCTTCTGCAGCTCGGACTCGACGGCTTCGAGCAGATCGTCGGCGTCGTCCGAGATCTCGGTGTCCCCGTCGCGCGTCACGCGGAACGCGACCCGCTCGACGATCTCCATGCCGGGGAACAGCCAGGGCAGGAAGTGCGCGATCACGTTCTCCAGCGGGATCACGAGGCCGCGCGCACCGACGCCGACGAACCGGTCGAGGCCTTCGGGCACCTTCACGCGTGCGAACCGCTCCTCCGACGTCTCGGCATCGCGGACGAGGACGCCGAGGCTGAGCGAGAGCCCCGAGATGTACGGGAACGGCTGTCCCGGCCCCACGGCGAGCGGCGTCAGCACCGGGAAGATCTGACGCATGAAGGCGGACTCCAGCTCGGCGAGCTCCTCCGGCGATGCGTCGTGGACGCTGCCGAGCACGATCCCCTCCGCGGCGAGGGCCGGGCAGAGCTCGTCGCGCCACAGCTGCGACTGGCGCGCGTTCAGCTCGAGCACGTGGACGCGCAGCTCCTCGAGGGTCTGCTGCGGCGTCCGCCCGTCGGGCGACCGGACCGACAAGGTCGACGCCACCTGGTCCAGGAGGCCTGCGACGCGCACCATGAAGAACTCGTCGAGCAGCGTCGAGACGATCCCGCAGAACTTGACGCGCTCGAGCAGCGGCTCGGATGCGTCGCCTGCGAGCTCCAGCACGCGTGCGCTCAACTCCAGGGCGGACAGCTCTCGGTTGAGCAGCACCTGGGTCGGGAGGTCGGACTGCACGTGCTGGGCGGGCGACACGGGCTCACAAGCATCTCCGAACGGCGGTGAACAAGGGGTTGCGATTTGGTGACTGCGTCGCCCCGGCGCGCGCATCCGTATGCTCCCGGCATGCGCAACGACCGTCTACTCGCCTTGCTCGCCGTGGCCGCCGGAATCGTCCTGATCGTGATCGCGATCGTCTACTGGGCCGAGCCGGCGAAGTCGCTGCCGAGCTTCATTCCGGGCCACGAGGCCGGCTCCGGGCACCACCACATCAAGCACGGGATCGCCGCCTTCCTCGTGGGGCTCGCGTGCTTCGCCTTCGCCTGGTTCCGCACCGGGCCGAAGCGCACCACGACGCCCGCGTGATCCTCGCCTCGCTGATCTCCTATCCCCAGGCGATCCTCCTGGGGCTGCTCCAAGGCGTCTCGGAGCTGTTCCCGGTCTCCAGCCTCGGGCACAGCGTGATCCTGCCGAAGCTCCTCGGCTGGAACATCCACCAGAACGACAAGTACTTCATCACCTTCCTCGTCGCGACTCACCTCGCGACGGCAATCGTGCTCTTCATCTTCTTCTGGCGCGACTGGGTCCGGATCCTGAAGGGGATCGGCCGCTCGCTGCGCGATCGGGGCATCGACCCCGCGGACACCGACGCGAAGCTCGGCTGGCTGCTCGTCGTCGGCACGATCCCCGCCGGGATCCTCGGCCTTCTCCTCGAGCATGCGCTCCGTGACGTCTTCGCCTCCGCGCGGTCGGCGGCGTTCTTCCTGATGCTGAACGGGCTCCTGCTCTACGGGGCGGAGCTGTTGCGCCGCCGCGCGCCCGCGGTGGTCGAGGACGACGACGCGCGCATCGCGCGCACCGTCTCGTGGCGCGACTCGTTCTTCGTCGGCGCGGCGCAGGCGATCGCGCTCATTCCGGGCTTTTCCCGCTCCGGGGCGACGATGGCCGGCGGGCTCCTCGTCGGGCTGTCACACAAGGACGCTGCTCGGTTCGCGTTCCTGCTCGCGACGCCGATCATCGGCGCCGCCGCGCTCCTCAAGCTTCCCGAGCTTCTCGGTCACACGGGCGACGGCGTGCGGGGCCAGGCCCTCGTCGCTGCGCTGTGCTCGGGCTTCACCGCCTGGCTCGCGGTCAAGTTCCTGATGCGGTACTTCGAGACCCAGACGCTGACGCCGTTCGCGGTGTACTGCTTCGCGGCCGGGCTCGCCTGCACGATCTACTTCATGGTGTGATCTGCGCGACCGCTTGGCGGTCGGCCGCCGCGACCGCCGCCGGGAGCGGTGCGAACAGGAGCTTCGGGCCGAACTGCTGGCCGGTCGTGACCGCGTAGGTGAGAAAGGCCTTCAGCGTCTTCGCCTTCGGAGACTTCTTCGGCACGATCGCGTAGGTGAACGTGCAGATCGGGTAGGCGCTCGCAGCGGACGCCGGCGGATCCACGAGCGAGATCGCGGTGTTCGGCTTCGGCGCAGGAGCCGCGCCCGCGGCGGACTTGCACGAGGCGACGGCGGGGAGCGTGAACGCCTTCGCGGCGTTCTGCACCGCGGCGTAGGAGAAGTGCGACGCGATCGCGTACGCGACGTCGACGTAGGTGATCGCTCCGTCGGTCGTCGAGACGACCCCGGCGACGCCCGAGGAGCCCTTCGCGCCCTGGCCCGCCGGGAACGACGGCTGCGTCGAGGCCCCGACCTTCGCCTTCCAGCTCGCGCTCACGTGGGAGAGGTAATCGGTGAAGTTGTACGACGTGCCGCTCGCGTCGCTGCGTACGACCGGGCGGATCGTTCACCCCGCTGCGCTTCGCGTAGTCGGCGATCCACTGGGAGAGCAGGGGGTACACGAACGTCGACCCTGCGCCCACCAGGACCTTCGACGACGACGAGGACGACGACGGCTTGGAGGAGCCCCCGCGGCCGGCGAGGGCGAGGAGGAGCACGGCGGCGATCGCGAACCGGCGAATGCTCACCCCGTTCCGCGTGGACGGGGGCGTTAACCCCCTGTAACGATCTCGCGAACAGGCGCCGAGAGGCCACATCGAGCAGGAACACTGGAAGGGAGATGCCGACCAAGTCCCCGCCGCTCCTCTGCGAGCTCCACGCGCACTCGACCTGGAGCGACGGCGACCTCAGCCTGCGGGAGCTGTGCGATCTCTATGGGCGCCGCGGGTTCGACGTCCTCGCCGTCACCGATCACGCCCCGCGCGACGACCGCCACGTCCAGCCGGGGAACCACGCCGACTACCTGGCTGCGGTCGCGGCGGAGGCGGCGCGCGCGGCCGAGCTCTACGACCTCCTCGTCATACCCGGCCTCGAGCTGACCTACGACGATCACGACCCGCTGCAGGCGGCGCACGTCGTCGCGGTCGGCCTGCACGAGTACGTGCCGCTCGAGGCCGGGCTCCAGCCTGCGCTCGCCGTCGCGCGCGCGCACGGGGCGGCGCTCGTCGCCGCCCACCCGTATGCGCCGGAGCAGCTCGCGACCGCCACGCGCGGGACCGCGGCGTTCGGCGGCCGTCCCGAGCTCGCGCCGCTCGTCGACCGCTTCGAGCTCTTCAACCGGCACACGCTGTTCCCCTGGGTCGCCGCGGCCGGGCTCCCGGCGATCGCGAGCGGTGACTTTCACCGGCTCGAGCACCTGGCGACGTGGAAGACGATGCTGCCGTGCGCCAAGGACGAGGGCGCGGTCGTCGACTACCTGCGCTCGTCGCGCCCCGCGTTCCTCGTGCGTCTCGACGACGCGCTGCCGGAGCGCGCCGCCGCCGCTTAGCCCGCGGGGTGGGAGGCGTCGCTGAACTCGCGGAACTCGCCGGTGACGAGATACACGACCTGCTCGCCGATGTCGACCGCGTGGTCGCCGATGCGCTCCACGCAGCGGGAGATCACGAGCATGCGCAAGCCGTACTCGCGCTCTTCCGGTGAGTTGCCGAGGGAGAGCACGTCCTCGGTCGCGTTGCGGTTCGCGCGGTCGATCAGCTCGTCGAGGTCGACGAGCGTTTGCGCCTTCTCCGCGTCCCGTGACGCGAACGCATCCATCGCGACGCGGATCATCTGCTCTGCGCGCTGGCCCATGTCCTCGATCGAGCGGCCGATGGCGTCGCCCTGCACGTTCAGGCCGCCCATCAACTTCGTGAGCTTCGCGACCGTGACGCAGTAGTCGGCCATCCGCTCGAGGTGCAGGTTGACCCGCAGCACTGCGAGCACGAGACGGAGGTCGGCGGCCACCGGCGTCTGCCGAGCGAGCAGCGACTGCACGCCTTCTTCGATCGCAATGTACCGGCGGTCGACCTCGTCGTCGAAAGAGATCACCTCGTCGGCCAGCTCCTCGTCGCCGCGGGCGAGCGCGTTCAGCGACGAGCGCAGCGCGCGCAGGACGAGATCGCCCTCTTCCTGCAGCGAGGCTTCCAGCTGAGAGAGCTCTTCGGTGAACGAGATCCGCATCGTGTTAGCCGAAACGACCGGTGACGTAGCCCTCTGTCCGCTCGTCGGAGGGCTGGGTGAAGATCTTCTCGGTCGCGTCGTACTCGACGAGGATTCCGTGCCGAGACCCGTCGTCCTTCACGTCGAGGCTGAAGAAGGCGGTCATCTCGGCGACGCGAGCGGCCTGCTGCATGTTGTGCGTGACGATCACGAGTGTGTAGTCGTTCTTCAGCTCGTGCATGAGGTCCTCGATCGCCGAGGTCGAGATCGGGTCGAGCGCGGAGGCCGGCTCGTCGAGCAGGATGACATCGGGCTGCACGGCGATCGCGCGCGCGATGCACAGCCGTTGCTGCTGCCCGCCGGAGAGCCCGAGAGCGGAGCGCTTCAGGCGACTCTTGACCTCGTCCCAGAGCGCCGCCTGGCGGAGCGCCTGCTCGACGCGGTCGTCGAGGTTGTCCTTCATGCCGAGGATGCGCAGCCCGTACGCGACGTTGTCGTAGATCGACTTCGGGAACGGGTTCGGCCGCTGAAAGACCATGCCGATGCGGCGGCGAACCTCGATCGGGTCGACATCCGAGCCGTACAGGTCGACCCCGCGATAGAGGATGCGGCCCTCGACGTGCGCGCTCGCCACGAGGTCGTTCATGCGGTTGAGGCAGCGAAGCACCGTCGACTTGCCGCACCCCGACGGCCCGATCAGGGCGGTGATCGCGTTGCGGCGGATGTCGAGCGTGACGCCCTTGACCGCGACCGACTTGCCGTAGCTGACCGTGAGATCGTCGATGTCGAAGACGACCTCACGGCTGACGTTGGCAGCCGAGGGCGGCGTTACGACACCCACGCCCGGCCTCTGAGCCTTGTTTTGCTGCGAATCCATCGTGGTCACTGCGGGAGTCTCCCGGCAGGCACGGAGTCTAGGGGTACATGCGGTGTGAACGCCGGGTGACGAAGTGGTAACGGTCTCCCGCCGCTGTCCGGGGACTGGAATGCTATCGGGCCGATGGAAGCTGCCTCCGTCCAAACCGGGCTGCCCCGGACCCGCCACGTCGGCGACCGGGTGGGCGACGGGCTCCTCTACGGGCTGACGGCGCTCGCCTCGGTCCTGGGCGTGCTGGTCGTGTTTGCGATCATCTGGCGCGTCGCGAACGGCGCGTGGCCCGCGATCAAGCTCTTCGGGATCAGCTTCCTCTGGCACAACCAGTGGAACGCGAATCTCAACCAGTTCGGCGCGCGCGACTTCATCATCGGCACGGTCGTCACGTCGTTCGGCGCGATGCTCCTCTCGGCGCCGCTCTCCGTCGCGATCGGGCTCTTCCTCAGCGAGCTCGCGCCGCCCGCGATCCGCACGCCGATCGGGGCGCTCGTCGACATGCTCGCGGCGGTACCGTCCGTCGTGATCGGGCTGTGGGGCATCTACGTGCTCGCGCCCTTCGACGCACGGCACGTCCAGCCGCTCCTGCACTCGGTGCTCGGGTGGATCCCGATCTTCGGCGGCGACCCGCACACCGAGTCGACCGTGTTCACCGCGATCGTCGTCTTGACGATCATGACGATCCCGATCACCTCGTCGATCTGCCGTGAGCTCTTCCTCGGCGTCCCGAGCGAGCTCGAGGAGGGATCGATCGGCCTCGGCGCGACCCGCTGGGAGATGGTGAAGACGGTCGTCGTGCCGTCGGTGCGCGGCGGTGTGGTCGCCGCCGTGATCCTGGGGCTTGGGCGCGCGCTCGGCGAGGCGATCGCCGTCACACAGGTGATCGGCAACTTCATCCCGCTGAAGAACACGCTGTTCGCGCCGGGCGATACGATTGCGAGCCGCCTCGCCAACCAGTATCAGGGCGCGATCACGAACGAGCAGATCGCCGCGTTGATCTACCTCGCGCTGATCCTGCTCGTGATCACGTTCCTGACCAACTTCGGCGCGCAGCGCGTCGTCAAGCGCTTCGAGTTCCAGCGGACGGGAGGAGACTGATGGAGCCCGAGGCGATCAGCCTGCGAGCGACGGGGCGTGGCCGGCGCCGGTTGCTCGTGAACCGGATCGCGGAAGGAGGAGCCGTGCTCGCGGCGACGCTCGCCGTGGCGGCGCTCCTGATCGTCGTGTGGTCGGTGGGCAGCCGGGGGATCGGCGCCGTCAACCTCGACTTCTTCTTCAAGGGCCCGAGCGCCTCGTTCTTCGGCGGCGGAGGAGGCATCGCGCCCGCGTTTGCGGGCTCGCTGCTGCTCGTCGCCGTCGCGACGGTGATCGCGCTGCCGGCCGGCGTGCTGATCGCGATCTACGTCAGCGAGTTCGCGACGCCTCGTCTCGGCGAGCAGGTCAGGCTCTGGCTCGACGTGCTGAACGGCTTCCCGTCGATCGTGATCGGGATCTTCGTGTACGCACTGTGCGTGAAGGTGAAGATGCCGCTCCTCGGCATCGGCCACCACCAGAGTGCGATCGCCGGAGGGTTCGCCCTCTCGATCATCATGCTTCCGCTCGTCTCGCGGTCGACGATGGAGGTCCTGCGCCTCGTGCCGAACGAGCTGCGCGACGGCAGCTACGCCCTCGGTGTCTCGAAATGGCAGACAGTGCTGCGCGTCGTGCTGCCGACGTCGTTCGGCGGGATCCTCACCGGCACTACGCTCGCCGTCGCGCGGGCCGCCGGCGAGACGGCGCCGCTCCTGTTCACCTGCGCGATCGCGGGACAGATCGTCGACTGGAATCCGACGCACTCCGTGCAGTCGATCCCGCTGACGATCTTCCAGTACTCGGAGTCGGCCGACCCCGCCCAGCACCAGCAGGCCTGGGCCGCAGCCTTCGTGCTGATCGTGTTCGTGCTGCTCACGAGCCTCGCGGCGCGGCTGCTGCTCGAGCGGTCGCGTCGCAAGCTCGGCTTGACGCGTTAACCACTCCGTCACCGCGCCGTCACATCGCGTCAGCCCACGGATGTTCCGCCGGGGGGCACGCTGGCGTCGTCAGGTAACCGAGAACAACCCCCAGGGACAAGGAGAGAACGTCAATGAAGAGAGGGCTCGCCCTCATCAGCGTCGCCGCCGTCGCGCTCGTCGCGATCGCAGCCGCGACTGCCAAGAGCAACGACACGACCATTACGGGCGCGGGCAGCACGTTCGTCGCGCCGCTCGTCTCGGCGTGGACGCCGGCGCTCGGCTCCGCGTTCGGGTACACCGTGCAGTACAGCGGTGTCGGCTCGGGTGCCGGGATCGCCGCGATCACGAACAACCAGGTCGACTTCGGAGCCTCCGACGCTCCGCTCAATCCCGCGCAGGCCTCGGCGTGCGCAGATTGTCTCCAGATCCCGTGGGCGCTTTCCGCGGTGTCGGTGATGTACAACGTCCCGGGCGCCCCTGTGCACGTCAACCTCGACGGGGCGACGATCTCGAAGATCTTCCTCGGGCAGATCACCAACTGGAGCGACCCGGCGATCAAGGCGCTCAACAAGGGCGCGAACCTGCCGGACCTCAAGATCACGCCCGTGTTCCGCTCGGACGGGTCGGGCACGTCGTACGCGTTCACCGACTACCTCTCGTCGGTCAACGACGAGTGGAAGACGAAGATCGGCGTCTCGACGCAGCCGGCGTTCCCGGCGGGTCAGGGCGCGCGTGGCTCGTCCGGCGTCGCCGGTCTCGTGTCGCGCACCGACGGCTCGATCGGGTACGTCGACGTCGCGTACGCGATCAAGAACCACCTCCACTTCGCCGCGGTGAAGAACCGGGCCGGGAAGTTCCTCTACCCGAGCCTGCGGCGGATCGAGGCGGCGGCCGCCGCGTTCACGAAGGTGCCCTCCAACAACGAGATGCACATCGTCGATCCGCCGAAGTCGGACGCGTTCGCGTATCCGATCAGCACGTACACCTATGTCATCGTCCATCAGAAGAGCAGTCACTCGGCCGAGCTGCGCAAGATGATCTTCTGGGCGCTGACGCAGGGGCAGAAGCCGGAGTTCACGGCCAAGCTCACCTTCGCGCCGTTGTCGACCGTCAAGTCGGTCCTGGTCGCGGCGGAGAAGACCCTCAAGACGATCCACTCCTAGGCGCCCCCTCCCGGTGTGCCTAGGCGAGGGGCCCCTCCGGGGGCCCCTCCGTCGTTTTCGGACACGACCGCGCGGCCGCACGGGTCACCATCCTCTCACCTCGAGGTCACCGTCCCGCTGCCCACGGAGTGCAGCCTGCGACCTACCTTCGGCGACGTCATCGTCGTATTTCGAGAAGGGGGAGCTGATGTTCGGAACGTCCGCACCGACGCCTCAGGGTGAAGGAGCAGGTCCGCACGTCACACGCGCTCGTGGCGGCCGTCGAGGCCGCATCGCCGCTGTCGGCGCCGCAGCCGTCGTCCTCGCCGGCGCAGGTTTGGCCTACGCATCGACGGAGGGATTCGGCCAGAACCGGGTCGGCGCCGAGTACGCCGACGGTATCCAGGTCTCGGACGACCAGATCGTCAAGCCGCTCGGGGACCGTCTGTTGACGAAGTTCGGCAAGCTCATGGGGTCGACGGTCAGCCCGGACGGCCGGTTCCTCGCAGCAACGAGCGCCGACAAGTCCGTCGTGCTGCAGATCTTCGACCTCGCGAGCTACAAGCTCATCTGGACGGTCGGGACGGCCTCCGGTGTCAACCAGAGGCTCGCGGACCGCACGGTCGGGCAGGAAGGCCCGACCTACTCGCCGGACGGAAAGGTTCTCTGGCTGCCGGAGCAGAACGGCCTGTCCCGGTTCCCGGTGAACGCCGACGGCACTCTCGGGGCGCCGACCACCGTCTCGATTCCGGTCGTGAACGGCCACTCCGCTCTCGTCGGCAAGACGGCGTACTCGCCCGATGGGGCGACTCTGTACGCCGCGGTCAACGGACAGAACACGGTCGTCGCGCTCGACCCCACCACGGGCGTGATCGAGCGCACGTGGAACGTCGGCATCGCGCCGCGCGCACTTGCTTTCGTCGGGAGCAAGCTCTACGTGAGCAACGAGGGCGGCCGTCAGGCCCAGCCCGGCGACACGACCATGGGCTCCTATGGCACACAGGTGCCTGCAGACACGTACCTCGGCACGACGACGACGGGAACCGTCAGCGTCATCGACACCGCACACCCGGCGACGCCGGTTGGATCGATCGCCGTCGGTCTGCACCCGACGGCGATGTACGTCAATGGCGATGCGTTGTTCGTCGCCAACACGAACAGCGACAGCGTCTCGGTCGTCGACACGACCAAGGACAAGGTCGTGCAGACGATCGAGACGAGGCCGTGGCCGGCGTCGAACGTCGGCTACCAGCCAACGAGCATCGCCATGACGAACGACGGCCATCTTCTGGTCGCGCTCGGGCGCGCGAATGCGGCCGCCGTCTACCGGTATCACGGCGACCCGCTGGAGCCGGTGAACTACATCGGGCTTGTGCCGACGGACTACTACCCGGCGAGCGTGGCGGCCGTCGGCGACCAGATCGTCGTCACCAACACCCGCGGCATCGACGCACGTGGGCCCGAGCTGTCGTTCAACAAGGGCCCGGGCACCGTCCCCGCGGTGGGCCACGGCACGCACAGCACGACCGGCTCGCTGACGCGCTTCACGCTGCCGAGCGACGGGGACATTGCCAAGGAAACTGCGACGGTCTTCGCGCAGAACGGGTGGGGCCACAACGACGTCAAGCAGTCCGAAGGCGACAGGGAGAGTGCCGTGCCGGTCCCGGCGCGCGTCGGCGACCCGTCGACGATCAAGCACGTCTTCTTGCTCGTCAAGGAAAACCGCACGTACGACCAGGTGTACGGCGACATGCCCGCCGGCAACGGCGACGCGAACCTCGCCCAGTTCGGGGCGAAGGTCACGCCGAACCAGCATGCCCTCGCGACGCAGTTCGGCCTGTACGACAACTTCTACGACGTCGGCACCAACTCGGCCGAAGGCCACAACTGGCTGATGCAGGGTGACAACCCGGCGTACACCGAGCTGTCGGCAGGCGAGTATCGCCGCAGCTACGACACCGAGGAAGACGTGCTCGGCCACCAGCGCTCGGGCTTCCTGTGGACCGCGGTCGCGGACGCCGGCAAGGCCGCGCGCAACTACGGTGAGTTCGAGTACATGGAGGGCAAGCCGGCGGGGACCTGGCAGCAGTACTACTGCGCGGTCAAGAGCGTCGAGAACGGCGGCGACCCCGCCCAGCTGACCACCCCCGACCTGAAGGGCAACTACGGCTCGGTGATCCCGTCGCTGAACGCAATCGCCGACCCGCTGTCGCCCCCGTACGACCTGTCGATCCCGGACATCTACCGGTACGAGATCTGGAAGCAGGAGTTCGAGCAGAAGGGCCCGGCAAACCTCAACATGATCTGGCTCTCCAGCGACCACACCGGTGGTCCGCCCGAC
>CAZDEX010000009.1:0-7769 GCA_964504405.1 uncultured Gaiellales bacterium
GCGCCATGCGGATGAACTCGAGCCGAAACGGGCCGATCTCCGACGCGCCGCTCTCCGGGTCGACCTCGCGCAATTCGGCCGCGCGCAGCAGGCCGTGCTCGTCGAGCTTCGACTTCACGAGCCCGAGCGTGAGCCGCGTCGCCCAGATCTCGTTGACGCGAACCTCCCGCATCAGGAACGGCAGCGCGCCGACGTGATCCTCGTGCGCATGCGTGAGCACCACGGCCCGCACGTTCTTGTCCTGCAGGTAGCCGAAATCCGGGAGGATGACGTCCACCCCGAGGTGCTCGTCGCGCGGAAACGCCATGCCGGCGTCGACGACGATCGCCTCGCCGTCGACCTCGTAGACGGTCATGTTCTTCCCCACCTCGCCGAGGCCGCCGAGCGGGATCACGCGCAGTACGTCTGTCATTGGCCCAGGAGTGTAGGGACCGGCAGCTACGCAGCGACGAGCAGCCCGAGCCGCTCGAGGCGGCTGCGCACGACCGCGACCTCGTCGTCGGTCGGAGGCACGAGCGGCAGGCGGTGACCGCCGACCGCGTGGCCGAGGAGGTTCAGCGCGGCCTTGATCGCGATCGGATTGGTCTGCACGGTCAGGATCGCGTAGGCAGGCCCGAGTTCACGGTCGATCTCGCGCCCGCGCTCCACGTCGCCGCCGAGCACAGCCCGCACCTGTTCGGCCACCTGCGGCCCGACGACATGCGTGTGGACGCAGATGCCGCCGACCCCACCGAGCTCGAGGAACGGCTGGATCAGGTTGTCGTCGCCGGCGTAGAGCGTGAGCCCCGTGTCCACGATGTGCCTCGCCTGCGCGAGATCGTCGTTCGCCTGCTTGACCGCCTGCACGGTCGGGATCTGCGCGAGCTCGGTGATCGTCTCCGGCTCGATGTTGATGACGACGCGCGACGGGATGTTGTAGACGACGATCGGCTTGTCGCTCGCCTGCGCGATCGCCTCGAAGTGCGCGACGATCCCGCGCTGCGGGGGCTTGCTGTAGTACGGCGTCACGATCAGCAAGCCGTCGACGCCCAGCTCGGCCGCGCGCTCGCTCAGGTGGACGGAGTGCGCGGTCGCGTACGTCCCGGTCCCGGCGACGATCGTCGCGTCGTCGCCCACCGCTTCGATCGCGGCGCGGAAGAGATCGAGGCGCTCCTCGTCGGCCAGCGTCGGGCTCTCGCCCGTGGTGCCGGCGACGACGATTCCGTCCGACCCGTTGTCCACGAGGTGCCGGGCGAGCCGCTGGAACGCGGCGAAGTCGATCGACCCGTCCTCGTGGAACGGCGTCACGATCGCGGTCAGGACGTTGCCGAGCATCCCGGGATTCTACGGGGTGCCGAGCGCCGACCTGAGGCCGTCGTCGAGCTGGTCGCGCCACTCGCCCTTCTTGTCGCGAAAGATCCGCAGTGTGTGGCGGAGGCCGAGGGCGCGGAGCTCGTCGCCGAACGCGATCGACTCTGAGGGCTTCGCCCAGTGGCTATGGAGCGGCCCCGTCGAGACGTAGAAATGCGTGGGGTACCGCCGGAGGAGCGGAAGCTC
Organism: uncultured Gaiellales bacterium; assembly: GCA_964504405.1. Taxonomy (GTDB): domain Bacteria; phylum Actinomycetota; class Thermoleophilia; order Gaiellales; family Gaiellaceae; genus PALSA-600. The sequence goes on from CAZDEX010000009.1 coordinate 1,537, forward strand.
GGTGCGCACGAGCTGAGTCGGGTCGTGCTGCGAGAGCTGCGTGGGCGAGGAGTGCTTGAACGGCCCGTCGTGCAACGGCTCGAAGTACCCGCTCCACGACTCGAGCGTGCCGAAGAGGTCGAGGTGGCGGAGGCCGATGTCCATCGCACCGTATCCGCCCGCCGACAGGCCCGCGAGCACGCGCGCGCTCCGCGAGGGGATCGTCGGCAGGTGCGCGTCGACCCAGGGCACGAGCGCGACCACCTCCTGCTCCCACTGTCCCGCCCACTCGCCGTTGTAGTGGCCGCTCGTGCCGGCCGCAGGAATGACGGCGATGAACGGCCGCAGCGCCCCCGTCCGGATCTCCGTGTCGGCGTACTTGGCGAGCTGCGTCCCGCCGACGTACTCCGTCGGCGAGCCGGGCATGCCGTGGAGCAGGTAGACGACGGGGTAGCGCTTCCTCCGGTCGAAGCCCGGCGGCAGGTACACGAGGCCGGGCCTGAAGGCGCCGGGGAACGTCCCCTGGAGCAGATGGCCGCTCGCAGGGCTCGTCGGAGCCGGCGTGAAGCCCGGCAGGAGCGCGGCGGCGGCCAGAGCAGTGGCCAGAGCAAGCATCGCCACGACGGTAGCGAGGAGAAACTGAAGAAATCGTTGCTTCCGGCGGCATGGGCGACGGCCGAGTGGGCATGGTGCAGGGGTGCGTGCCCGGGCCCCCCTGGCAGTCATCCTGCTCGCCCTCGTGCTCGGGGCGGGAGCCGACGCGCGCCAGGACCGCGGCCTCGACGAAGGCATCGTCTCGATCGCCCTGAAGGGCGAAGTCCACGCACGGGTCATCCTGCCGGCGGGCTACGACGACAAGCCCGCCCGCCGCTACCCGGTCGTGTATTTCCTGCACGGCCTGCCGGCCGGCTCGACCGCGTATCTCGGCAACTCGTGGCTCGCGCGGGCGATGCAGGCCGCGGGGCCCGCGATCCTGGTCGTCCCGCAGGGCGCTCGCGACTCGGACACCGATCCGGAGTACCTGAACTGGGGCGCCGGGCGGGACTGGGAGACCTACATCGCCGACGAGGTGCCCCACGACATCGACGCCCACTTCCGGACGATCCGCGCGGCCCGCGGACGCGCGCTCGTCGGGGTCTCCGCGGGCGGCTACGGCGCGACCCTGGTCGGCCTCCACCACCCGAACGTCTTTTCGGTGATCGAGTCCTGGTCAGGGTACTTCCACGCCACCGACCCGACGGGCACGAGGCCGCTCGCGCGCGGCCCGGCGGCGAACGTGCACACGCTCGTGCACGACATCGAGAGCCGGCGGACGTGGTTCGGCTTCTACGTCGGTCGCGGCGACGACCGCTTCGTCGGGGAGAACGTGCGGCTCAACCACGAGCTGTCGGAGGCTCACGTACCGCACCTCTTCGAGCTGTACGCCGGCGCCCACGAGACGTCGCTGTGGCAGGCGCACGCCCGTACGTGGCTCCAGCTCGCCCTGGCTCATCTCGGGCGTTAATCCTTTCGTCAGGCAGGGAGGCGTACAACGGGCGCCGTGTCGGCATCGGCGATCCCGGTCCCCCTACGCGGATGGGCCGCGGGCGCCGCGCTGCTCCTCTTCGCGGCGGTCGGGCTCCTCGGCGTCTACCGCTACATCGACAACTACTGGGTCTACCGGGGCTTCGCGCCGCCGCACGACGCTGCGTTCGTCAGGGTGCACGGCACCTCCACCCGCTTCTACGTCCCGAGCGCAGCGCTCGGCGGCCGCCGCCAGCCGGTCGACGTCTACCTGCCCCCCGGCTACGCGACGCATCCGCATCGCCGCTACCCCGTGCTCTATCTGCTGCACGGAGCGCCCGGCCGTCCGGGCGCGTTCATCGACACCGTGCGCATGGGCGTCGTCGAGGACGAGCTCGTCGCGCTGCACCGTGCGCGCCCGATCATCCTCGTGATGCCGTTCGGCTCGACCGGCTCGTTCACCGACAAGGAATGGGCGAACGGCGTTCGCCCGCACGAGAGCTGGGAGACATTCCTCGCGCATGACGTCGTGCGCGCCGTGGAGGCGCGGTACCGGACGAACGGGCTGCGCGGGATCGGCGGCCTGTCCGAAGGCGGGTACGGCGCGCTCAACATCGCGCTGCACCATCCGCGCGAGTTCCGCGTCGTCGAGAGCTGGTCCGGCTACCAGCGCGCGGACGCCATCCCGGCGATCTTCGGCAAGGACACCGCGCTGCTCGCCCGGAACAGCCCGCAGCTGACGGTCGGGCGGGCGGCGCCCGTCCTGCGCCGCCACCACGTCTACTTCTGGATGTACAGCGGGACAGGCGACCGCGAGCTGAAGCAGAACAACGAATTCGCGCGCACGCTCGCGAACCTCCACCTGATGCACCGTTACTTCGTCGTGCACGGCGGGCACGACTGGTCGATCTGGCGCGGCCGGGCGGCGTTCGCGTACCTCGCGGCCTCACGGGGGCTCCATGGCGCGTAAGTCCCTGGGCATCCCGCTCGTCGTCCTGGTCGCACTCTCGACGACCGGCTGGCTGTACGTCTTCCGCCCCGCGCTCCCCGGTCCGCAGGTCCGCCACGCCCTGCCGCTGGACGAGCTGTCGCGCCATTCCTCGACGTCGCTGCTCTGGTTCGTTTCCGTCTGGGGCTCAGCCGCGGTGCTGATCGGGCTCTACGCACGCTGGGCGCGACTCGAGCGGATGACGGCGGCGGTGATCGTCGGTGTCGCGGTCGGCGTGTGGACATACCTGCAGGTCGGCATCTCGCTCGCGATCGTCCGTCAGATACCACTGCAGGACGCACTCGACGCTGCCGGTCGCATGCACGTCGTCTACCTCTCGGGAGCCCTGTGCGCGCTCGGCGTCGCCGCGCTCGCGACGCCCCGGAGCGTCGCGCGCTCTCCGCTCGTCATCTCGGCGCTGGTCGCGATCGCCGGCCTCCTGAACCTCGTGCACGCGGTGCTCCCGGGTCACAACAGCGGCCTCCTGCCGAAGCTGACCCCCGATGCCGTCGGGCCGTTCGCCCACGCGGCTGCGGCCTTCGCAGCCGTCGCGACGCTCGTGGCCGCGCGCGGGCTCGCGCGTCGCCGCCACCGCGCCTGGCAGGTCGCGACGACGGTGACGGCGCTCTCGACCCTGGTCCACGTCCTGCACGGCCTCAACCAGGGCACGCTCGTCTCGGTGGTCGTGCTGATCCTGCTCGTGGCGCGCCGGCACGACTTCGACGGTCCCGGCGACGCGAGTTCGCGCGGCGTCGTCGCGCGACGCGCCGGCACCGCGGCGGCGGTCATCGTGATCTACTCGATCATCGCGGTATGGCTGAACCGGACGAGCGCCGACCAACCGCTCACGCTTCGCTTTGCAAGCCGCGAGACGATCGACGGCCTCCTCGGCATCCACCTCCGCGGGTCGCCGCACTTCGTCGGCGCGTTCGCTGAATGGTTCCCGCTGTCCCTCCTTCTTCTCGGTATCGGCTCGACGCTCTGGATCGTGGCCGGCTGGGTCGCCCCCTGGCGCCACCGCGTCGTCCAGCAGGAGCGCGAGCGCGCCGTCGCGCGCGCGCTCGTGCACGCCTGGGGCGTCGACACGCTCGCGCCGTTCGTGCTGCGCGCCGACAAGTCGTACTACTTCACCCCCGACGAAAGCGCGTTTCTCGCCTACCGCGTGGTCGGCGGCGTCGCGATCGTGTCGGGCGATCCGATCGGGCCGGACGACCGGCTCAGCGAGCTGATCGGGTCGTTCGTCTCCTTCGCGCACAAGCGCGACTGGCGACTCGCGATCCTCGGCGCATCCGAACGTTGCCTCCCCCTGTACGCCGCCCACGGCCTGAACGCGCTCTACCACGGCGACGAGGCGATCGTGGACACGGCATCGTTCTCGCTCGAGGGTCGCGCGATTCGCAAGGTGCGCCAGTCGGTGCATCGGCTCGAGGGCGCCGGCTTCGTCGCGCGCGCGCTGCGGCCGAGCGAGATCGACGCTTCACTCCGCCACGAGCTGGAGCGCGTGCTGCACGACTGGCGCGGCGGTCAGCCGGAGCGCGGTTTCGTGATGGCGCTCGACGCCCTCTTCTCGCTCGGCGACGAGGACGCCGTCTTCGTCGTCGGCTTCGACCCGGGCGGGGCCGCCGCCGGATTTCTGCACTTCGCGATCTCGACGGGCGCGCTGTCGCTCTCGTCGATGCCACGGCTGCGCGATACGCCGAACGGCTTCAACGAATGGCTCATCTGCGTAGCGGTCGCGTGGGCGCGCGCGAACGGCTACGAGCGGGTCTCGCTCAACTTCGCGCCGTTCGCGGCGCTGCTCGCGCCCGAGGCGCAGTTGAGCGGCCTGCAGGAGGTGCAGCGGCGGGCGCTGCTCACGCTCAAGGGTCACTTCCAGCTCGACAACCTGCTCACGTTCAACCGCAAGTTCCTCCCACGCTGGGAGCGCCGGTTCGTCGTCTACGAGAGGCGCCGCGACCTGCCTCGCGTCGGGATCGCGGCGCTGGCGGCCGAGGCGTACCTCCCCTTCCAGAACGAGCGCAAGTGAGCGTCGCGGGCGGGCTTGCGCTCGCGCTCGTCTCCGCGTTCGCGCTCAACTGGGGCTGGCTCGCACAGCACGGGGCGGCACAGGAGCTGCCGCCGCTCTCGCTCCGCCATCCGATCCGGTCACTGCGCTCGCTGTTCGGCAACCGCACGTGGCTCGTCGGGTTCGTCGTCGGCCTGGCGGGCTGGGCGTTCTACGTCGGCGCGCTCGCGCTGGCGCCGCTCTCGCTCGTGCAGGCGACCTCCGCCGGCGGCATCGGCATGCTCGCCGCGCTCGCGCACCGGCGGGGTCACGAGGCGCAGTGGCCGGCGGTCGGGATCGCCGTCGCAGGGCTCGCGCTCCTCGGCGTGTCCCTCGCGGGCGGCAGCGCACACGGCTCCCACGCGTCCACGGGTTCGGTCGCCGTGTGGCTGGTCGTGGCCGCCGCCGCTGCGATCGCGCTCGTCCCGCTCAACCTCGGCCTGGTCGCCGGCACGCTGTACGGCGCGGGCGACGTCGCGACGAAGGCGGCCGTGCACCGGCCGGTGTTCGTCGTGGCGGTGCTCGCGGCGCACGGGCTCGCGTTCGGCGTCCTGCAACTCGGGTTCCAGCGCGGGTCGCCGCTTGCGACCGCCGGCACCTCGACGCTCTTGACGAACGCGCTGCCGATCGCCGCGGGCGTGTGGCTCTTCCACGAGCACCTTCCGGGTGGGCTGCTCGGGCTCCTGCGCGTGCTCGCGTTCGCGTGCGTCGTCGTCGCGGCCGCGCTCCTCGTGCGTCAGCCGAGCGAGACGACGCGCGGTGCGATCTCGACGGTCACCCCCGCGCTGCGCAGGAACTCCGCTTCGTAGGGCCGTCCTGCGAGCCCCACGAGCGCACGCGGCGCGAGCTCCCGGAGCCGATCGAGGAGCGGCTCGACGTTGCGTCGCTCGTAGAGGACGTCGGCGGCGAGTGCCAGGTCGAATCGCTCGTCCCACGGCTCGCGCCAGTCGCGCACCTCGGCATGGAGCGTGACCCCGTTGCGCGCGGCGTTGTCGCGCAGCAGCTCGATCGCGTCGGGCGCCCAGTCGGTCGCGGTCACCTCCGCCCCGCGTGCGGCCGCCACGAGCGACGGCAGGCCGAGCCCGCACCCGAGCTCGACGACGCGCAGCCCGGCGACATCCGGTAGGGCGCCTGCGAGCGCGCGGGACGCGGGCCAGAGCTCGGCCCAGTACGGAAGGAACTCGTCCTCCTCGAACGCCTGCTCGTCGAGCAGCGCCTCGGCCGAGGCGGGCCGCAGCAGATCGAGCTCGACCTCGCCGACGACGATTCGTTCGGGGTTCAAGAACTCAGAGGAGCGCGTCCAGCCCAACGGTCAGCCCCGGCGGCAGCGACGGGAGCTTCTCGAGCGCGAGCAGCACGCCGGGCGTGTACGCCTCGCGCGAGATGGCGTCGTGCCGGATCGTCAGCACCTGCCCCGGCGCGCCGAGGACGACCTCCTGGTGTGCGTTGAGGCCCGGGAGCCGGACGGAGTGGATCGGCACGTCGCCGCCCATGCGCTCCGCCGTCAGCTTCGCGGTGCCCGACGGCGCGTCCCGCTTCTCGGAATGGTGCAGCTCGACGATCTCGGCGCGCTCCATGTGCTGCGCCGCCTCGGCTGCGAAGCGCATCATCAGCACCGCGCCGATCGCAAAGTTCGGGGCGTAGAAGACCGCGACCGGCGCCTCTGCGACCTCCTGCGTGTCCCAGCCGGTGGTGCCGACGACGGACGGGACGCCCGCG
>CAZDEX010000009.1:7869-19520 GCA_964504405.1 uncultured Gaiellales bacterium
TGCGACCTCCTGCGTGTCCCAGCCGGTGGTGCCGACGACGGACGGGACGCCCGCGGCGATCGCGGCGCGCACGTTTAAGAGCACGGCGTCGGGGCGCGTGAAGTCGACCATCGCGTCCGCAGACTCGAGCGAGTCGACGAGCGAATGGCCTGCCTGTTCCAGCCCGGGCGCCAGCGCCGAGCCGACCTTGCCGTTGCGCCCGTTCAGGAGGACTCTCACGCCCTCGACCGCCTTCGGCGCCCGCACTCCCAGCGGCCAATCGAGAACGCGAGCACGTTCACGCCGCGTGCGCCAGCCCGGGCGCGATGCGCTCGAGCGCGGCGAGGAAGCGCTCTTCGTTCGGGCCGATGCACGCCGCCGACAGCCGGCCCGGCTCGAGCAGCGCAGCGGCGAGCTCCGACACCGACGACGGCTCGACCGCGTCGATCTCGGCCACGATGCGGTCGAGCGACAGCAGCTCCGAGTCGGTGATCAGCGACTTGCCGAGCCGGTTCATGCGCGCCGACGTGGACTCCATCGAGAGCAGGATGCGTCCCTTCAGGTTCTCCTTCGCACGCGCGACCTCGCGCTCGCTCAGGTTGCCGCCCGCGATGTCGGCGATCTGCTCGGCGGTGATCGCGAGGGCATCGTCGAGGTTGTCCTCGCGCGTGCCGAGATACACGCCGATCTGGCCGGTGTCCGTGTACTGCGAGACGAACGAGTAGACGGCGTACGCCATCCCACGCTTCTCGCGGATCTCCTGGAAGAGCCGCGACGACGCCGAGCCGCCGAGGATCGCGTCGAGCAGAGACGCGGCGAAGCGGCGCCGATCCGAGCGCGAGATGCCCGGCGCGGCGAGGCAGACGTGGTACTGCTCGGTGTCCTTGCGCTGAAAGCGAAGCTGCGGAGGGGGCGCCTGCACGAGAGGCGGGCGGACGTTCGGGCGCGACGTGCCCGCTTGCCCACGACGCTCGAGCGCAGACGACACGAGCTCGACGAGGCGCTCGTGGTCGATGTTGCCGGCGGCAGCGACGACGATGTTGCCCGGTACGTACATCTCGTCGTGGTAGCGCTGGATCGCCTCGCGCGGGATCGACGAGAGCACCTCTGCGGTACCGATCACCGGGCGGCCGAGCGGATGGTCGCCGAAGACGGCCTCCGAGATCAGGTCGTGCACGAGCTCCTGCGGCGCATCCTCGTACATCGCGATCTCCTCGAGCACGACCTCGCGCTCTGCGTCGAGCTCGGCGAACGCCGGCGCGAGGACCATCTCGCTCATCACGTCCATCGCCGTCTCGAGGTGATGGTCGGGGATCCGCGCGTAGACGAGCGTGTGCTCGCGCGACGTCGCGGCGTTCAGCTCGCCGCCGAGCCCGTCGAAGATCTCGGCGATCTCGAGCGCGCTGTACCGCGGAGTCCCCTTGAAGAGCAGGTGCTCGATAAAGTGCGTGACGCCGGCCTCGTTCGCGTCCTCGTCGCGCGAGCCGGCGCCGATCCAGTAGCCGACCGCCGCGGACCGGACGTGCTCGAGGCGCTCGGAGATCACCCGCTCGCCCGAGTCGAGCTCGGTCAGCACCCAGTTCTGCACGGCCGGGATGGTAGTTGGTTACCGGTAGCGAGCGGCGACGGCGATCGTCGCCACGCAAACCACCGCGGCGACGACGTTCGGAACGATGATCGCCGCGTTTCGAAGCGCGATCCCGTACGAGAGCCAGAGCAGGAACCCGACGAGCAGCACCTGCTGGTAGCCGATCGACACGCCCCGAGAGGAGCGGTGCGCCCGGATCGCGCGAATCTGGAGCAGCGGCGAGACGGCCATGGCGACGCCCCAGGTCGCTGCGGCTGCGGCCAGGTACTCGGTCACGGGGCCGAAAGCTACCTGCGGTCGACGGGGCTGCGCGACGGTGCGGAGCGGATGCAGCCTCACCGCGGGTCGTCGGGGAGGAGCGACCACACGATCGCGTCCTCGCGCTTCCCGTGGAGCCAGATCGACTTGCGCTCGAGGCCCTCGCGCTGGAAGCCCACGCGCTGCGCGAGGAGCTGCGACGGCTCGTTGGCGGGGTGCGTGCGCAGCTCGAGCCGCCCCACTCCCTGCTCGAACAGCCAGTCACACATCAGCCGGACCGCGCGCGTCATCAGGCCGCGCCCGCGGCCGGCCTCGCGCGCGAGGTAGGCGAGCTCGAAGTTGTCGCGCGCGCGCCGTGACGCGATCACCGCGCCGAGCGACTCGTCCGACGGCTGCTCGGTCACCGCGTAGTCGTAGCGGTCGCCGGTCTCGAAGCCGCTCCGAATCGTGCGCATCACCGAATCGAAATCCGCATCGGCCGGCTTTGCCGGCATGTTCAGCCAGCGGCGGACGAGCGGGTCGGCGAACGTGGAAAGAATGACGGCGCGGTCGTCCTCACGCAGCTTGCGGAGGACGACCACGCCGTCGGTCATGGTTTCGGGTGCGCGCACGGCCCGATGGTGTCAGACACTCTTGGTGTCTGACACCAGTGCGAGCCGTAGTGCGAAAAGGTGTCAGACACCGAGGTGTCTGACACCTTTGACGCGTTATTCGCTTCTCGAGCCTTCGCGCTCGCGGCGCGGGCCGCCGCGACCGCCGCGACCGCCGTCACGGCGAGGACCGCGATCCTCGCGAGGCTCGCGCGGCGGGGCGTCCTTCGCCCGCTCGACGAGCTCCTCGGGAGAGACCATCTTCTCGCCCTCGTGCTTCTGGACGAGCTTGAGGCCGATGCGGCCGCGCGCCTTGTCCACTTCCTGCACGACGACGTCGAGGATGTCGCCACGAGCGATCACGTCCTCGATGTGGTTGACGCGTCCCGGGCCCACGTTCGAGACGTGGAGCAGGCCGTCGGTCCCCTTCTTCAGCTCGACGAACGCGCCGAAGTCGGTCGTCTTGACGACGCGGCCGGTGTACTCGTCACCGACCTCGGGCTCCTTCGTCAGGTTCCGGATCGCCTCGATGGCGGCGTCACCCTTGGTGCCCTCGGTTGCGTAGACGAGGATCGTGCCGTCCTCCTCGATGTCGATCTGGACCTCGTACTCGGCCTCGAGTGAGCGGATCGTCTCGCCGCCCTTGCCGATGACCATCCCGATGAACTCGGGGTTGATCTGGATCGTCGAGATCCGCGGTGCGTGCTCGGCGAGCGCCTCGCGCGGAGCGGAGATCGCCTCGTTCATCTTGCCGAGGATCGCGATGCGGGCGTCCTTCGCCTGGGCGAGGGCCTGCTGCATGATCTCGCGGCTCACGCCGGTGATCTTGATGTCCATCTGCAGCGCGGTGATGCCCTCCTGCGTGCCGGCGACCTTGAAGTCCATGTCGCCCAGGTGGTCCTCCGCGCCCTGGATGTCCGTGAGGATCTCGTACGCGTCGCCTTCCTTGACGAGGCCCATCGCGATGCCGGAGACGGGAGCCGTGATCGGCACACCGGCGTCCATCAGCGCGAGGGTCGAGCCGCAGACCGAGCCCATCGACGACGAGCCGTTCGACTCGAGCGTCTCGGAGACGATGCGGATCGTGTACGGGAAGTTCTCCGTCGTCGGGAGCACGGCCTCGTGTGCGCGCTGTGCGAGCGCCCCGTGGCCGATGTCGCGCCGCTTGGGCGAGCCCATGCGGCCCGTCTCACCCACCGAGTAGGGCGGGAAGTTGTAGTGGTGCATGAAGCGGCGGTCACGCTCGAGGGAGAGGTCGTCGATGCGCTGCCCCTCCTTCGCCGTGCCGAGCGTCAGCAGCGACATGATCTGCGTCTGGCCGCGCGTGAAGAGGCCCGACCCGTGGGTGCGGGGCATCACGCTGACCTCGATCTCGATCGGCCGGATCTCCGTCGCGGAGCGGCCGTCGGGACGACGCTTGTCGACCGCGATCTTCTGGCGGACGAGGGTCTTGTAGATCGACTCGCACGCCTTCTTGACGTAGCTCTTCGTGAGCGGGTCCTTGACCTGCGGCGACTCACCCTCGACGGTGGCAGGGCCGACCGGGAACGGCAGCTCGACGCTCTCGATGATGTGCTCGAAGACGAGGTTGCGCTTCGCCGACTTGAGCTCCTTCGAGTCCTGCTCTGCGTCGGTCAGACCGCGGAGGTCGTTCTCGAACCTCTCGCGGACGACGGTCTCGACGGCGACGGAGCGCTGCTTCTCGAGGATCTGCGCCAGCGACATCCGCACCTGCAGCTCGCCGAACACCTTCTCCTCGTTCGCATCGAGCGAGGGGGCGCCGACTTCCTTCTCGACGATCTCCTCGACGATCGCGCCGGCCTCGCGGAGGCCGACCTGCTGGATGCGCTCCCAGATCGCGTGGCCGTACGTCGACTCGAGCCGCTCGGTGACGGCCGGGTCGAGCCACTTCGTCTTGCCCTTCTTGGCGCTCAGCTCGAGCTGAGCGTCGCAGAGCTTGACGATCTCGCGGTGGGCGACCTCGAGCGCCTCGAGGAGCTTGTCCTCGTGCACCTGCTTCGCGCCTGCCTCGACCATCGTGAGGCCCTCCTTCGTGCCGACGACGATCAGGTCGAGGTCGGTGTCCTCGAGCTCCTGCAGCGTCGGGTTGACGACGAGCTCGCCGTCGATGATGCCCATGCGCACGGCGCCGATCGGGCCGAGGAACGGCAGCGGCGAGACGGTGAACGCCGCCGAGACCGCATTGATGGCGAGGATGTCGTGCGCCGTCACCATGTCGGCCGAGAAGACCGTGGCGACGCCCTGCGTCTCGTTGCGGTAGCCCTTCGGCCAGAGCGGCCGGATCGGGCGGTCGATCATGCGGGCCGTCAGGATCGCCCGTTCGGTCGGACGCCCCTCGCGCTTGAAGAAGCCGCCCGGGATCTTCCCTGCGGCGTACATGCGCTCTTCGACGTCGATCGTGAGCGGGAAGAAGTCCGCGCCCTCGCGCGCCTCCGTCCGGCCCTGTGCGGTACCGAGGACGACGGTCTCGCCGCTGCGGACGAGGACTGCCCCGTCTGCCTGCTTGGCGATCTTGCCGGTCTCGAACGTAATCTCCTTGCCGCCGATCTCGACGGACACGGAAACCGGCACCCCGGCGGGGTGCTCAGCCTCGACAATGCTCATATCTCTCCTTATTCCTCCACTGTGCTTTTGAGTGAAGGGTGGAGATTGGGACAACGTCCTCGCTGGGACGCTCGCCCAAGCTCCACCCTTCTTTGACGAAGGAGCTAGTCGGTCAGTCGATGTCCCTTCGGTTCATCTCCTGAGCCCGAGCTCCTTGATGAGGGCGCGATAGCCCTCGAGATCCTTCCGCTGCAGGTAGTTCAGGAACCGACGGCGGCGACCGACGAGCTTGAGCAGGCCGCGACGCGAGTAGTGATCGTGCTTGTGCGTGCGGAGGTGCTCGGTCAGCTCGTTGATGCGCTGCGTCAGCATCGCGATCTGGACTTCCGGTGAACCGGTGTCCGTCTCGTGCTTACCGAACTTCTGAACGTGATCCAGCTTCTCTTCCTTGGTGAGGGGCACCGGCTTCTCCTCTCGTAGTGACGTCACCCTGGTCTCAGCGCGCCGCGAAGGAAGACGCGCACGGCCGAGGCCGGGCCGGTCAGTAGGGTAGCGAACTCGTGCTCGATTCGGCGTTTTTGCAGGGATGTGAGGCGGCCGCGCTGCAGTGGGACGTGCCCGCGGTCGCCGTCGGGGTCTCGATCGGCGGCGAGGCCGAGACGGCCGGGCTGGGCTGCTCGCCGGAGACGCTCTTCCGGGTCGCCTCGATCACGAAGCCCGTCACCGCCCTCCTCTGCACGGAGCTCCTCGACCTGAACGCCAGGACCGGCATCTGGCCGGACGACGTGCGCGTCAGGCACCTCCTCTCGCACACGAGCGGCTTCGACGCCGAGCAGGGCGACCAGGCCCGCTTCGGCTCGGGCGACGACGCGCTCGGTGCCGCCGTCTCGGAGCTCGGCGGGACACGCCGCTGGGTCGGCGTCGAGCAGTGCTGGTCGTACGCGAACACCGGCTACTGGATCGCCGGGCACCTCTGCGCGGAGGCGGCGGGCACGAGCTACGAGGACGCCGTCGCGGCACGTTTCCTGCGGCCCGACGGCCTCGAGTCGACGTCCTTCGGTGAGCCCGAGCTCGAGGGCACCGGCCCCGACGCGCTCCCCGACCCGTACCCGCGCGCGCGGCGGCCGTCGGGCGGGCTCGTCTCGAACGTCCCCGACCTCCTTCGCTTCGGCCGTCGTGTGATCGGCGCACCGCAGCTGCGCATCGTGCACGGCAAGCCCGTCGGCGGGGTCTACGGCCTCGGCCTGTCGGGCGAGCGCGTCGGCGGTGTCGAGGTCTGGGGGCACCGCGGTTCATGGGGCGGCTTCCAGTCGACGCTCGTCACCGTCCCCGACCGCGACGCGGTGCTCGTCGGGCTGACGAACGCGAGCCGCGGCGGGAAGGCCCTCTGGGAGATCGAGAACATGTTCTTCGAGCGCCTGCTGGGTTCGCGCCGACGCACGCCGGAGACCTTCGACATGCCGGCCGAGGTGCGCGAGTCCTTCACAGGCTCGTACGCGAACAGCGACGGCTGGTACGAGGTCGCCGTCTCGCTCGACGGTGTCGTCGTGACCTTCGACGACGGCGAGCACGCGGCACGGCCGATCGGCGAGCGCACGTTCGAGATCACCGAAGGCGACCACGCGCGCGAGCGGTTCGACTTCCCGCTCGAGGGCTTCGGCCGCTTCGCCTCGCGCCTCGCAGAACGCGTCGCGTGATCGCTGCAGGACATCCTGCAACGGCCGACGCGGGCGCGGAGATCCTCGCGGACGGCGGTAGCGCGGCCGACGCGGCGGTCGCAGCGTGCCTCGCCTCATGCGTCGCCGAGACGGTGATGACCGGGCTGCTCGGCGGCGGGCACGCGATCTACCTCGACGCATCGAACGGCACGGCGCGCAATCTCGACTGCTTCGTCTCGGTGCCGTCGGGGAGCGGTTCGCCGATGGACGAATTGGAAGTGCCGTTCGGGGAAGAGCTCGTGCACTACGCCGTCGGGGCGTCGTCGTGCGCCGTCCCGGGTGTGCCCGCCGGCCTCGACGCGCTGTGGCGCGCGCACGGACGGTTGCCGTGGGGGCGCGTCTGCGACCCCGCGCTGCGACTTGCGCGCGAGGGAGTTGCGATGCCGGCCGCGCACGCCGCATGCCTGGCGATGCTCGCGCCGGTGATGACGATGCGCGAGGGCGCAGCGATGTACGCGCCCCGCGGGACCCTGCTCGGCGACGGCGACGTGCTGCAGCAACCCGGGCTCGTGCGCGCGCTCGAGCTGGTCCGCGACGAAGGCGCAGCGTCGGTCTATTCCGGGACGATCGCCGAATCGCTGCTCGCGCTGGCCCGCGAGCGCGGCGGCGCGATCACCGCTCCCGACCTGGAGGGCTACACGCCTATGTGGACCGAGCCGGTCGAGGTCGACTTCGCAGGCCGGCGGGTCGCGACCCGTGGCGGGCTCTCCGGCGTCCCAGAGACGCTCGCGCGCTTCGACCCGGCCGGCGGCGCGCAGGCGCTGCTCGAGGCGCTCGAGTCGGCGCCCGTCCCCGACGGCCATACGACGAACCTCACCGTCGTCGACCGCGAGGGCAATGCCTGCGTCCTGACGACGAGCCTCGGGCTCGGCTCCGGCGACTGGCTACCGGGGCTCGACGTGCATTTGAACAGCATGCTCGGGGAGACCGACCTCATCCGGGACCCGCTCGAGCCGGGCATGCGGATGGCGAGCATGATGGCCCCCACGCTCGTCTTCGACTCGGGTGGCGCGCTCGAGCTCGCGCTCGGCGCCGCCGGCGGCACACGGCTCCGCACCGCGCTCGTCGGCGTGCTCGCGGCGGTTCTGCACGAGGGAGACGAGCCGCAGACCGCGATCGACCGGCCGCGCTTCCATCCCGCCGGGGCCGTCGTGAACGCGGAACCGGGCGTCGACGAGCAGTGGCTCGACGAGCTCGAGCGCGCAGGCCGGGTCGTCCGGCGCTGGCCGAGCCGCCACCACTACTTCGGCGGGGTCAGCGCAGTTGGGCGGCGCGGCGCGGGCGCGGATCCCCGACGAAGCGGTGCCGTCCGCTCGGGCTAGCGGGAACCGACGTTGCGATCCACCCGACGTACCCGCACTTCGGGCACCCCGGGTTCTCGGTCACGGTTCCCCCATCGGCCGGCTTGACGTACTTCGTCCCGCACTCCAAGCAGCGAACGCGATCGACGTGAACGATGTTGCTCTTTGCTCCCATGTGTCCAGAAAGACGCACGGAGCGACGGAAACTTGCGCGCTACTTCGGCGGGGTCAGACCGGCCTCGTCACCGACCGGGTCTCCTCGACGTCGCGGGCGATCTGCTCGACCAGCGCGGCCTCGCTCTCGAATGCACGCTCCTCGCGGAGCCGCTGCCACAGCTCGACGACCAGCCGGTCGCCGTAGAGGTCGCCGGACCAGTCCAGGAGGTAGGCCTCGATCCGCCGCTCGGTGCCGCCGTAGTGCGGGTTGACGCCGATCGAGATCGCCGCCCGCCGGTCGCCGACGGCGCCCGCATAGATCCCGAACTCGGGCACGAGGATCTCCGGGTCGACCCGGAGGTTCGCCGTCGGGAAGCCGAGCGTCCCTCCGCGCTGCTCCCCGCTCACGACCGTGCCGTCCATCTCGAGCGGCCGCCCCAGGAGGCGGGCCGCCTCGACGACCTCCCCGGCGTGCGCGAACTGGCGGATGCGCGTCGACGAGACGCCCTCGACCAGCGGCACCTGGCGCACGTCGAGCCCGAGCGAGCGGAGCAGGTCGAGGTTCCCCTGCCGTCGCCGCCCGAACTGGAACCCCTCGCCGGCGAGCACGGCCTCGGTCCCCGTCGCGAGCAGGTAGTCCTGGACGAACTGCTCGGGCGCGAGCCCGGCCAGCTCCGGCGTGAACTCCAGCACGAGGGCGTCCTGGATCCCGGACTCGGCGAAGAGCTCGAGCCGCCGCTCGAGGGTCGCGAGCAGCTCGACCCGGTTCCCGAGCACCGTCCGCGGGTGCGGATGGAAGGTCACGACCGTGGGGACGAGGCTGGTCTCGACCGTCGCCTGCAGGACGGCGCGGTGACCCCGGTGGACGCCGTCGTACGTCCCGATTGCGACCGCCCGTGGACGCCGCTCGAGCTCGGCCGGCTCGCGCGCGACGTTCATGCCGCCCCTCCGGCCGGCGGCGCGTCGAGCGCGAGGACGCCGGAGGCGACCGTCTCGGGCACGCGCGTCCGCGCGCCGTCGGGCAACCGCGCGAGCGCGTCCCGGACCGGCAGGAGAACGGCGTCGTCGACCGGCGCGGCCTCGTCGACCGTGAACGGCCCCACCTCCGTCCGCCGGAGCGTCGTGCAGTGACCGCCGAGCGCGCGGGCGATCGCGCGCACGTAGGTGCCGGAGCTGACCCGGAGGTCGAGGCGGACCGCGTCGACCCCGTCCGCGTCGCCGCTATACGCGATGACGTCGAGCGCGTGCACCTGCGAACGCCTCAGGGGCATGTCGACCGCAACGCCCCGACGCGCCAGCTTGTACGCACGCTCGCCGCCGATCTTCACCGCCGAGGCGGCGGGGATCGGCAGCTCCACCTCACCGCGGAGGCGCGCGAGCGCCGCGTCGAGCTCGACGCGCGAAGGCGATGGGTGTTGCTCGACCACCTCGCCTTCCGGATCGCCGGTCGACGTCGTCGACGTCAGGTCGACGTCCGTGACGTAGCGCTTGTCCAGCCCGACGAAGCACGGGGCCAATCTAGTTGCCGCACCGGACAACAGGACCAAAAGGCCCGTGGCGAACGGGTCCAATGTCCCCGCGTGACCTGTCCGCGCACGCGTGCGCCGGCGCAGCGCGGCGACGATCCCGAACGAGGACGGGCCGGCGGGCTTGTCGACCAGCGCCACCCCGACAGGCGTCAGGGCTCTCGGAACCATGAACCTCCGACGAACACGATTCCGAGAGCCCTACGTGCCCTGGGAGGCAACGAACTCGCGGCGGATGAACTCGATGATCTCGTCGACCGGCAGCTCCGACGAGAAGCCCGCCGCCTGCCGGTGCCCGCCGCCTCCTGCCTGCGCCGCTATCGCGGAGACGTCGACCTCGTCGTGGCTCGACCGGAGCGAGATGCGGCGCGTAGGCCCGTCGCCACGCGGGGGCTCCCGGATGAGCGCGACCATCTCCGAGCCTTCGACGGCGCGCAGCGAGTCGATGATCCCCTCCGAGTACGGCTCCTCGGCGCCGACGTCGGCGAAGTCGTCCTTCAGGAGGTACGAGATGACGAGGCGGCCGCCTTCGAAGAGCTGTGCGCGGTCGAGCGCACGTGCGAGCAGCTTGAGCTTCGCGAACTGCAGCGTCTCGTAGACGTGCTGGAAGATTCCGTGCACGTCGGCTCCCGCTTCGACGAGCTCTGCGGCGAGTCGGAGGGCCTTCGGCGTGGTGTTCGTGTACTGGAACCGGCCCGTGTCGGTGACGAGGCCGACGTACAGCGCCT
Source organism: uncultured Gaiellales bacterium (assembly GCA_964504405.1). Lineage (GTDB taxonomy): Bacteria > Actinomycetota > Thermoleophilia > Gaiellales > Gaiellaceae > PALSA-600. The sequence goes on from CAZDEX010000009.1 coordinate 18,279, forward strand.
CCGCGATAGCCGAGTCGAGGGGCACGTCGAGCTCACGCAGGATGTCGCGCACAATCTCGGCCGTCGACGAGGCTTCGGCGTCGATCAGGTTGACGTCGCCGAATCGCGAGTTGTCGTGATGGTGGTCGACGTCCAGCACGAGCTTCGCCCGCTCGATCACGTCCGCGTCGGGGCCGATCCGGCGCTCGTTCGCCGCGTCGACTGCGAGCAGCACACGCTCTTCCGCGTCGGCGGGCACCTCGCGCCGCACATCGCTCAGGTCGAGGAAGCGGTACTCGCCCGGAGTTGGGGCGGTCCCCGACAGGTACATGACGACGTCCTTGCCGAGCGCGCGCAACCCGAGCGTCGCTCCGAGCATCGAGCCGAGCGCGTCGCCGTCGGGATTTTCGTGAGTCGCGACGAGGAAGCGTTCGTTGTCCCTGATCGCGTCGGCGACCGCCGACACGTCGTCAATCTTCTGCGTCTGGCTCATGCTCGGGCAGCTCCGCTGTCAGGTCGTCGATCAACTTCGTCATGCGGACACCGCGCTCGACCGATTCATCGTAGGCGAACCGCAGTGTCGGCGTCTTGCGCAGGCTCAGCTCGCGGTTGATTCGGGCTTGCAGGACGCCGCGTGCCGACTCCAGCCCCGTCATGGTGGCGTTCCGCCGCTTCTCGTTTCCGAGGACGGACACGAACACGGTCGCCTCGCCGAGGTCGGGCGTGACCACGACGCCGGTCACGGTCACCATGCCGATCCGCGGGTCCTTGAGCTCACCGACGCCCTCGGCGACGACCGCCCGCACCGATTCGTTGACCCGCCGCATGCGTTCGGACACGACGGGGAGCCTAGTCGTCTTCGGGAGAAACGAGAACGCGATCGCAGCGGACGAGCACCCAGTCGCCCGAGGCCAGCCAGCGCTCCGCCCCGTCGCCCAACTCCTCCGCTTCGTGCGCCGACCGCGCCACGCAGGCGACCGAGAGCGTCGCGCGCTGCCACAGGTCGTGATGGTCGACCTCGGCCACCGCCGCGCCGAAGCGATTTCGCAGGTTGTCCTTCGCCGAGCGCACGAAGTGGCGCTTCCCCTTGAGGGACGCCGCCTCCGGGAAGTGCAGCTCGACGGTCAGGATCGCGACGTAGCCCGAGGCCACTAGAGACCCGACACGGGGTGCCGCGCACCCGCGGCTGGTGGCTCAGACACGGCGCATCTCGCCCGGCTCGGGCTTGAACGTAGGAACCGCTATGCCCTGCGCCCGACCCGA
>CAZDEX010000010.1:0-18926 GCA_964504405.1 uncultured Gaiellales bacterium
CGGCCTGGCCGCGACGGTCATCTCGCAGAACGGCAACGCCGTGATCATCCGCAACCTCCGCGGCGACGGCGCGCCGTCCGGCGCGGCTCAGTCGGCGATCGAGGACCCCGCGACGAACGCCGTCACGGGCACCGTGGACGCGACCTACGTGGACGGATCGCAGCAGTCGTTCGAAGCCGACCGCGGTCGGATCACGAAGCTCGACAGCGGCTCGGTCACGATCGAGCGGGCCGACAAGAAGACGCTCACGTTCTCCTACGATCCCGCCCTGCCCGTGTGGCAGAAGGGCAAGCTCGGCGATGCGTCGCAGCTGCAGGTCGGCGACGGCGGGATGTTCTTCTCGCAGGACGGCAAGCTCGTCGTCGTGCACGGGCTCTTCACGCCGAAGGCGCAGAGCTAGCCAGGGACGAGACTCTTGAACCTGGTTCGCTTTGCGAACCAGGTTCAGGGGTTCAGTCGAGCTGCCAGACGTCGTTGCGCAAGAGCGGAACGACCTGGCCAGCTCGAGTAACTGCGTCGACGTCGACCTCCGGCCCGCCGACCATGAAGTCGGTGTGCACGTTCGACACGTTGACGCCTTCGATCAGCCCGCCCTCGACGGCTTCAGCGTACGCGCCGCCGTACGCGACGTGGCAGGTGGCGTTCTCGTCGAAGAGCGTCTCGAAGAACGTCATCCCGGTCTGGCCGATGCGCGACGTGCCGTCGACGAGCGCGATCTCCCCGAGGTGCGACGCATTCGAGTCGGTCGCGAGCTGCGCCTCGATCACATCCGCGCCCTCCTCGGCCCGCACCTCGACGATCCGGCCGCCCGCGAATGTCACCTCGAGGCCCTTGACGATGCGGCCGTAGATCGAGAGCGGCCGGGTCGAGCGGACGTGCCCTTCGGCGCGGCGCAGGTCGGGCGTCGTGAAGACCTCCTCGGTCGGCATGTTCGCGACGTAGGGGATGCCCTCGGAGGTCTGCGACTCGCAGCCCTGCCAGCGCGACTCCGGCAGCAGGCCGACGCGCAGTTCCGTGCCCGGCCCCGTGAAGTGGATCTCGTCCACCTGCAGCTCGTTCAGCATCCGCGCGCGCTTGCCGATCCGCGCGACGTGCGCGCGCCATGCCGCGACGGGATCGTCCTCGTCGAGGCGCACCGCGAACTCCACGAGCTCCCAGAGGCGGTCGAGGTCGGGCTCGCCGAACATCTGGTTCGCCCAGCCGGCGTTCGGCACGCCGATCACGGTCCAGTTGTTCAGCTGCTCGTTGATCTGGCGGTTGTTCTCGTCGGCGAGCTCGAGCATGCGCGCCTTGCCGACGCGCTCGCCCGGCAGATCCGCGAGCAGGTTCGGCTCGGCGTCGCCGGTCAGTGCGACCACGGCGGCGCGCTCCTCGCCCACCTCCTTCGCGCGCTCGAGGAGCCACGGCGGCGTCCACGAGAGCACGTCGTCCGCCGCGCCCTGGATCAGCGCGCGGCGGAGGTGCTGGTCGCTGTAATAGACGTCGACGAAACGCGCACCGGCCTTGTACGCCGCGCGCGCAACCGCGCGGGCCACCTCCGCGTGCTCGACGCGCGCGACCACGTCCACGAGCTGCCCGGGCTGGACGTTCGCGCCGACGTTCACCGCCAGTTCGGCGTAGCGGTCGATCCGGGATCCCGCTCCGGCGCCGGCGGAGCCGGCACCTCCGCTCTTGGGCGGCTCCGTCAAGCCTACGCCGCCATCACTCGGGGAGCTGCCACGTCTCTTCGCGGAGGATCGGCACAGCGTCCCCGTCCTTCGTGAGGCCGTCGATCTCGAGCTCCGGCCGGCCGACCATGAAGTCGGTGTGCACGGTCGACATGTTCATGCCGTCGCCCGGATCTTCTTCGAAGACCTCGGGGATCCCGAAGCCGTACGCGATGTGGCATGTCGCGTTCTCGTCGTAGAGCGTGTCGAAGAACGTGATGCCCGTCTGGCCGACCCGCGACGTGCCGTCGACGAGCGCCAGCTCGCCGAAGTACGCCGCGCGCGGGTCGCTCTCGAGCTGCCCGCGCACGAGGTCGGCGCCGTGCTTCGCCTGCACGTCGACGATCTTGCCGTCCTTCACCGTCAGCCGCATCTCCTCGACGATGTCGCCCGACAGGGCGAGCGGCAGGCTCGACGTGATCGTGCCCTCGGCGCGGCGGCAGTCCGGCGTCGTGAAGATCTCCTCCGTCGGCATGTTCGGGACGTACTCCCGGCCGTCGGCACGGCGGAAGAGCGCAGACATCCAGCGCGCGGCGGGGTGCAGGCCGACGGTGAAGTCGGTTCCGGGGCCGCGGTAGCGGAGCGCGTCGAACCGCAGCTCCGTGAGCTTCTGCGCACGGGATTCGAGGCGTGCCATGTGGTCGCGCCACGCCGAGACCGGGTCGGCCTCGTCGAGCCGCGTGCAGAACGCGACGGCCTCCCAGAGGCGCTCGACGTCCGGCTCGCCGAAGACCTGCTGCGCCCAGCCTTCGTTCGGGTACGCGACGCCCGACCAGTTCACCGAGCGGTCGATCATCTGGTTGCGCGCGATCTCCGAGAGCGCCTTCATCTGGGCCTTGCCGACGCGCTCGCCGTCGAGGTCGCCGAGGAGCTCGGGCTCCGGATCGCCCGTCGTCCAGATCGTCGCCTTCGGGATCGCCTCCTGCCGGGTCTTCAGCCAGCCCGGCGTGTGCGTCAGCGCCTCGTCGGGGCCGAGCTCGATCATCGCCTTGCGCACGTGCTGGTCGCGGTAGAGGACGTCGACGTACCGCGCGCCGGCGGCGTACGACGCCCGCGCCAGCGCGCGCGCGAGCGGCGCGTGCTCGACCATCGAGTTGATGAAGACGTTCTGGCCCTCCTCGACGTTCGCGCCGACGCGGACGGCGAGCTCCGCATACTTCTCGAGCCGGGTGTCTACAGCTGCCATACGTCCTTCCTCAGGATCGAGACACGCGTTCCGTCGTTCGTGATGCCGTCCACGGCGACCTCGGGCCCGCCGATCATGAAGTCCGTGTGCACGTTCGAGACGTTCGCGCCGCGCGCGCGGGCCTCGTCGGGCTCGAGCGCGGCAAGGTCGGGCGTCGCGAGCATGATCGACGAGCCGTACGCGATGTGGCACGTCGCGTTCTCGTCGAAGAGCGTGTTCAGGAAGGTGATCCCGGTCTTGCCGACGCGCGACTCGCCGTCGACGAGCGCGACCTCGCCGAGGCGCTTTGCGAACTCGTCGGTCGCCATCTGTCCGCGGATCGCGTCGTCACCGCTCGAGGCCCTCACCTCCACGGCCTCGCCGTTCGCGAAGGTCAGCTCGAGATCGCGCACGACCGTCCCGCCGAGCGCGAGCGGCCGCGTCGAGCGCACCGTGCCTTCCGTGCGGCGCCAGTCCGGGCTCGTGAAGACCTCCTCGGTCGGCAGGTTCGGGACGAACGCGATGCCGCCGCGTGTCTCGGTCCCGCCGCCCTTCCAGCGCGACTCGGGGAGGAGGCCGACCGTCAGGTCGGTGCCGGGCCCTGCGAAGTGGAGCGCGTCGAGCTGCAGCGCGTCGAGCGCGGCGCATCGCGCGCGCAGCCGCGCGGAGTGCTCCTGCCACGCGGCGACGGGATCGGGCTCGTCGAGGCGGACCGTCTCGCCGATCGCCGTCCAGAGGCGCTCGACGTCGGGCTTGCCGAAAACCTGCTCGGCCCAGCCGGGGTTGGGGAAGGCCGCGATCGACCAGTTCGTCGCGTTCGCGTTCTGCAGCTGCAGCATCTTCTGCATCGCGGCGCGCATCGTCGCCTTGCCGACGAGGCTCTGGTCGAGGTCGGCCATCAGCTCGGGCTCGGCCTCGCCCGCGATCGCGATCACCGCGGCGTCTTCCGACGCGGCGACGCGCTCGAGGAACCAGTCTGGCGTGTGCGTCAGCGTCTCCTCCGGGGCGAGCTCGATCATCGCGCGCCGCACGTGGGGGTCGGCGTAGCGGACGTCGACGTAACCGGCCCCGGCCCGGTAGGCCGAGCGCGCGAGCGCGCGGACGAGCTCGACGTGCTCGGGCAGGGCGTTCACGAACACGGTCTGCCCCGGCTGCACGTTGGCGCCGACGCGGACGATCAGGTCGGCGTACGAGTCGATCCGGTCGGACATCGGGTGAGACAATAGAGGACTCGATATCAGGTGTCGAGCGGCACGTCGTCCCAGGACTCGCCCTCACCCGACAACCAGTTGAGGGCGTGGTGGCGCTCGAGGGCGACCGAGTGCGCCTCCGCGTGCTGGTCGGGCGTGAGATGGCGGTAGACCTTGCCGTAGGCGCGGAAGTCGCCGCGCATCGGCGGGGGGAGGAGGCCCTGCTCGTAGCCGCGCATCGCGGTCGCGGCGATCAGCTGGTCGAACGTGGCGTAGCGCTCGGGCAGGTCGACCGCGCCGGCAGCCTGGAGCCCCGTCGTTCGCGCCCGCCAGTGCCAGAGGCGCGCCGACTCGCGCTCGAGCTCGATCTCCTCGTCCGCGCGCAGGTCGGCGCCGTCCGTGTCGAGGGCGACGAGCGCGGCCGCGTCGAAGGGCTGGTCGTACGGCGGAAGCTCTACGAGCTGCAGCGCCCAGAGGAGGGTGCCGAGCGCCTCGCCGCGCCAGATCGCGTCCACGACCGCGGGGTCGTCGCTCGGGATCCGCGCGAGCGCCGCGCGCACCTCGTCGCGAAGCGCGTGGCAGCGATCGACGACCTCTCCCTGCGAACGGAGCTTGCGGCGCGGCATGCGTCTGGACGCTAGCTCAGAACCCGGTCGATCTCGGCGAGTGTCTCCTCGTCGAGGTCGATCCCGGAGGCGGCAGCGTTCTCGTGCACCTGCTCGGGGCGCGATGCGCCGATGATCGCGGAGGCGACGTCCTCGGTCCGGAGCACCCACGCGAGGGCGAGCTGCGACATGGTGATCCCGAGGCGCTCGGCGATCGGGACGAGGCGCTGCACCCGCTCGAGCACGTCGTCGTCGAGCCAGTTGCCCATCATCCGGCCCATCCGCTCGCTCGTCGCGCGCGTCCCGGCCGGCGGCGGCTCGCCCGGCTTGTACTTGCCCGTCAGGGCGCCCTGCGCGAGCGGCGACCAGACGATCTGCGAGATCCCGTTCTCGCGGCAGAGCGGGAAGACCTCGCGCTCCGGGTCGCGGTGGAGCATCGAGTACTGCGGCTGGGACGAGACGAACTTCTCGTAGCCCTTGTCGCGGCTGAGCTCGAGCGACGCGGCGATCTGCTTGGCGCTCCATTCGCTGAACCCGATGTAGCGCGCCTTCCCGGCGCGCACGACGTCGGTCAGCGCGGACATCGTTTCCTCGAGGGGCGTGTTCCGGTCGTAGCGGTGGCACTGGTAGAGGTCGACGTAGTCGGTGCGCAGCCGGCGTAGCGAGTCGTCGATCTGCTTCTCGACCTGCTGCCGCGAGAGCCCCTGGTTCTCGCCCGAGTCGTCCATCGGGAAGTAGAGCTTCGTCGCGAGGACGTACGAATCGCGCGGACGGCCCTGGAGCACGTCCCCGAGGAACTCCTCGGCGCCGCCCGTCGCGTAGACGTTCGCCGTGTCGACGAAGTTGATGCCGGCCTCGAATGCAGCCTCGACGCAGGCCTTTGCCTGGTCGTCGGCCACGCCGCCGCCGTAGGTCAGCCACGAGCCGAGGCTGATCTCCGAAACGTGGAGATCGCTGTCACCGAGTTGTCTGAGTCTCATGTCGAAGTCGTAGCTGTTTCGTCCTGCCCCATGCGTACCGTAGGTCGCCATGGCCAAACCGGCTGCCGTTCACCATGTGTGCACCGAGTGCGGGACTTCCTCCGGCCGCTGGCTCGGGAAGTGCCCTGGCTGCGGCGAGTTCGGGACGATGGTCGCCGAGACGCCCGCCCCGCGCGGTGCGTCGTCGGCGCGGCCCGCCCGCGCTCCGCTGCGCCTCGTCGACGTCGTGGCCGAGGAAGCCGAGCGCATGTCGACCGGGGTGCCCGAGCTCGACCGCGTGCTCGGCGGCGGGCTCGTCCCGGCGTCCCTCGTGCTCGTGGGCGGCGAGCCGGGCGTGGGCAAGTCGACGTTGCTGCTCTCGGCGCTCGGCGCGATCTCGCGGGACCTGGGCGCGCTGCTCGTCACCGGCGAGGAGTCCGTCGCCCAGGTCAAGCTGCGCGCGGCGCGGCTCGGCGGCTGCGACGGCGTGGAGATCCTCGCCGAGACGGAGCTCGACACGGTCTGCGCGACACTCGAGCGCGAGCGGCCCGCCGTCTGCGTGATCGACTCCGTGCAGACCCTCTGGTCGCAGGAGGTCGGCTCCGCCCCCGGCTCCGTGTCGCAGGTGCGCGAGGCGGCGTCGCGCCTCCTGCGCGTCTCGAAGGAGAGCGGGGTTGCGACGTTCCTCGTCGGCCACGTGACGAAGGACGGATCGGTCGCCGGCCCACGCGTGCTCGAGCACCTCGTCGACTGCGTGCTGCAGTTCGAGGGCGACCGCTACCACGCGCATCGCATCCTGCGCGCCGTGAAGAACCGCTTCGGCTCGACGAACGAGCTCGGCGTCTTCGAGATGACGGGCGCGGGCCTCGTCGGCGTGCCCGACCCGTCGGAGGTGTTCGGCCGCACGCACGCCGGGGAGGTCGGCTCCGCAGTGACCTGCACGCTCGAGGGCACGCGTCCGCTGCTGCTCGAGATCCAGTCGCTCGTCGCGCCCACCGACCTCGCGATGCCGCGTCGTGTCGGCACGGGCGTCGACCCGAAGCGCCTCGCGATGATCGTCGCCGTGCTCTCGCGCCATGCCGGGCTGCCGCTCGGCGGCGCCGACGTCTTCGTGAACGTCGCGGGCGGCGTCCGCATCGACGAGCCGGGCGCCGACCTCGGGATCGCGCTCGCGATCGCCTCTGCGGCGAAGGGCATCCCCGTCCGCGACGGGCTCGCGGCCTTCGGCGAGATCGGCCTGACCGGCCGACTCCGGCCCGCCGCCCAGTCGGACCGCCGGATCGAGGAATGCCGCAAATTCGGCGTTTCCCAGGTTTTGGGCCCGGAGGTGGAGACACTCCGGCGCGCCCTGGCCGCCGCCCTGGCTGATTCTGCGGACTAGCAGGGATTTTCGCGAAAAATGGCGGTTTTGCAGGGTTTCTGCTACCCTGACAACCCGCCGGTGGAGCCCAAAGAGGCCGCCGGCACTTTCGCGACTACGGACTGAAAGAGGCGCATTTGTACAAGGTCGGCGACAAGGTGGTGTATCCCCACCACGGTGCAGGGACGGTCGTAAAGCGTGAGAAGCGCGAGGTGCTCGGCGAGAAGCGCGAGTACCTGACGATCAAGATCCTGCACAACGACATGACTGTGAACGTCCCCGCTGATAACGCCGAGCGCGTGGGCCTGCGCAAGGTGATCGACGAGGAGGCTGTCAAGAAGGTCGTCAAGTACCTGACCTCGGGCGGCACGGAGATGCCCAAGAACTGGAACCGCCGCTTCAAGCACAACCGCGACAAGATGAAGACCGGCGACATCTACGAGCTCGCCGAGGTCGTTCGGAACCTCGCGCTGCGTGACGGCGAGAAGGGCCTCTCGACCGGCGAGAAGCAGATGTACGTCAAGGCGAAGAAGATCCTCGCGTCGGAGCTGATGTACGCGAAGACGATGAGCGAGGACGAGGCGCTCGAGTGGCTCGAGGAGACGCTGACCGAGGGTGCGAAGCCGAAGGCGACGCCCGCCGAGAAGAAGGCAGCGGCTGCGACCCCGAAGAAGCCTACCGCCGCACCGGCCGCGAAGAAGGCCGCGACCGCGGCGAAGAAGCCGGCCGCGAAGACGGCGACCGCCGCGCGCAAGACGACCACGGCGGCGAAGAAGACGACGACCGCCGCCAAGAAGACCGCCACCGCGCGCCGGTAGTGAGTGTCTGGGCCGTGCTCGTCGCCGCGGGGCGGGGAGAGCGGCTCGGGGAAGACAAGCCGAAGGCGTTCGCACGCCTCGGCGAGCTTCCCATGCTCGCGGAGCCTCTGCGCCGGCTCGACGAGAGCGCCTGGATCGACGAGATCGTCGTCGTCGCGCCGCCGGAGTGGGAGGAGCCGGCGATCCTGCTCGCGGAGGAGATCGGTGCGTCGAAGGTGAGCGCGTGCGTCACCGGCGGTGCGACCCGCACCGAGTCGGTTCGCGCAGGCGTCGCCGAGGTGCCCGAGGACGCGGCGGTGATCCTCGTGCACGACGCTGCACGCCCCCTGGTCAGCGACGCGGTGATCGAGCGCGTGATCGGCGCGCTCGGCGAGGGCTTCGACGGCGCGGTGCCGGCCCTGCCGGTCAGCGACACGGTCAAGCGCGTCCGCGACGGGGTCGTCGTCGAGACCGTCTCACGCGACGAGCTCGTCGCGGTCCAGACGCCGCAGGGCTTCGTCGCTCCCGTTCTCCGTGCGGCGCTGGACGCCGAAGGGTCCGATTGCGCGTCCCTCGTCGAGGCAAAGGGCGGCCGCATCAAGGTCGTCGACGGCGACGAGCGCCTGCTCAAGGTGACCACGCGCGCCGACCTCGAACGCGTGACGCGCCTCCTGGTGTCAGACACCGGCACGGTGTCTGACGCCTCTTCGTGATGGCACGGCAGGTCGGTGCTGCTCCTGCGAAGATTGCGTACGTGGGGGATCGCGTCGACAACCTGCGGCAGCCGCCGGGCGGCGCGATCGAGCTGAGGGAGGTTCTGCAATGAGCGACTTTCGCGTTGGCATCGGCGTCGACGCGCACGTCCTGCAGGGCGGCATCCCGCTCGTGCTCGGCGGCGTGCGCATCGAGTATCCGCGCGGCCTCGCGGGGCATTCCGACGGCGACGTGATCACGCACGCCCTGATCGACGCGCTGCTCGGCGCGGCGAGTCTCGGCGACATCGGCGCGCTGTTCCCGTCGGGCGACGAGCGCTGGGCGGGCGCGAAGAGCATCGACCTGCTGCGCGAGACCTACCGCCAGGTGTTCGCGGCAGGCTGGACGCTCGTGAACGCCGACTGCGTGCTGATCGGCGAGGCGCCGAAGATCGCGCCCTTCCGCGACGAGATGCGCCGCGTGCTCTCGCAGGCGGTGGACGGCGAAGTGAACGTGCGCGCGACGACCACCGATCGTCTCGGCTTCACCGGGCGCACCGAAGGTCTTGCCGCGCAGGCGGTCGCTCTGCTGACGCGTGCCGCCGAGCCGTTGGCTTAGACCTAGACGACGAACATCAGCTCGTCGACGTAGCACCACGACCAGTTCTCGCCGGGCTCGGCGGAGCGGATGATCGGATGCGACGTCTCGTGGAAGTGCGCCGTCGCATGCTTGTTCGGCGAGTTGTCGCAGCAACCCACCTTGCCGCACGTCTCGCACATGCGCAGGTGCACCCACCGCCCGCCGATTTTCAGGCACTCCTCACAGCCGAGGGGTGGCGCCGGAAGCTCGGTCGTCTCGATCTGGTCGAGGTGCGTGCATGTCTGCCTCATGTGGGAAGTCTTGCAACTCCGTCGTCGATGACGACGAGCCCGTCCCGCCGCAGCGCCACGAGGGCCTCGCCGTCGGTCGGCTGCTCGCCGCCTGCCACGGCGCGCAGCGCGTGCGCGCGCCGCTGCCGGAACGAGCCCTCGAACTTCGACTGCTTGCGCAGCGGTTCGTAGCGCCGCCCACGCGACGGGCAGCCCGACGCGAGCGGGCACGCCGCGCAGCGCGGGATGCGCGCGAGGCAGACCGTCGCGCCTAGGTCGAACAGTGCCTGCGTGCACGACCCGTCGAACTGCTCACCGGTGCGCTCCTGGATGCGGCGCACGTTGACGTCGACCGGCAGCACGTCGCGCCCAAACGCGAAGTTCTCGACCGCCGCCGCGGTATACGGCCCGACGCCCGGCAACTCCGTCAAGTCGTCCGGCCACCCGTGCGCCGCGACGTGCTGCGCAGCGCGGTGCAGGTTGATCGCGCGCCGGTTGTACCCGAGCCCTTGCCACTCGACGATCACTTCGGCCGGCGATGCCGCCGCCAGCGCCTCCACGGTGGGCCACTTCGCGAGCCACGCCTCCCAGCGCGGCACGACACGGTCGACCTGGGTCTGCTGCAGCATGACCTCGCTGACGAGGATCGCGTAAGGATCCCGCGTCTCCCGCCACGGGAGCGGTCGCCTGTTCTGCGCGTACCAGGCCAGAAGCGCGTCTTTCACGCGACGAGCGTAGTCAGCCCGCCGGCGGAAGTTGACAAACGACGGTCGGTGCCCTAGTTTCGCTGTGAACTAAATTTAGGAGCCGTATTAAGTGGCACAACTGGCTACAGATCTGCGGGACGGCAATCGGGCCTCGGTCTTGCGGGTGATCGCCCAGCGCCAGCCGATCGCGCGCAACGAGATCGCCGCTGCGCTCAGGCTCAGCACCGCCACTGTTACGTCGATCACCCGTGAGCTGATCACCGGCGGGATCGTGGAGATCGTCGAGCAGGCGCCGTCACGCGGGGGCAGGCCGGCACTCAGGCTCGGTCTCGTGCCGACCGCGGCGAGCGCGGTCGGCGTGAAGGTGGCGAGCGACCACGTCGTCGCGGTGCGCCTCGATCTCGACGGACAGGTGGTCGACGAGCTCGAGACGCCGTTTTCTCCCGACGCGCGGTCCCTCGCGACGCTCGGCGAGCTGCTGCGCGACTTCGAGCGCAACTGGGACGGCGGCGGCGTGACGCTCGGAGTCGGTGTTGGAGTGCCAGGGATCGTGCGTGCGAACGGCGTCGTCACCAGCCCGATGCTCGGCTTCGACGAATTGCATTTCGGAGAGCTCCTCGCGCACGAGCTCGCCCTGCCCGTGCTGGTCGACAACGACGTGAACACGCTGTCGGTCGCGGAGCGCCTCTACGGGCGCGGACGCGACCTCGAGAGCTTTGCGACGCTAACCCTCGGCCGCGGCATCGGGCTCGGCCTCGTCCTGCACGGCTCGCTGTATCGCGGCCTAGGAGGCGCCGGCGAGTTCGGTCACATCGTCGTCGACGCGAACGGGCCGGTCTGCGAGTGCGGGAACCGTGGCTGCCTCGAGACCCTCGCGTCCGATCCGGCGCTCGTCGCGCAGGCACGCGCCGCGGGCGTGATCGGTCCACGTCAGGGGATCTCGCACCTCCGGACCGTCGCCGAACGCGGCGACGAGCGTGCGACCCGCATCTTCGCGACGGCCGGTTCGCACCTCGGTCGTGCCGTTTCGATCCTCGCCAACATCCTGCATCCGGCGCTCGTCCTCGTGAGCGGCGAGGGCACGCTCTCGTGGCCGCACCTCGAATCGAGCTTCTTCGAGAGCTTCCGTGCTTCGACGTTCCCGCCGCTCAGTGACGTGCGGGTCGAGGTCGATCCGTGGGACGACCGAAAATGGGCGACCGGGGCCGCCGCGCTCGTGCTGGAAGCGCCATTCGCCGCGACCGACGGCGACGCCTCGGATGCCGTACGTGCGCGTCTGCTCGACACGTCGTCCACCAGGGGCGCAGCCTGATGGTCGGGGAGCGCGGATGGAAGCGCAGAGCCGTAATCGCTGCGTTCATCGCGCCGAGCCTGATCCCGCTGCTCCTCTTCCTCGTCGTTCCGATGCTCAGCTCGATCGGCTTGAGCTTCGTCGACTGGAACCTGCTCGAGCGGCCGAAGTGGGTCGGGCTCGGGAACTACCGTGCCCTTTTGCACGACTCGCAGTTCCATCAAGCCTTGCTGCACACGGGCTACTTCGTCGCCGGCTATCTGCCGCTCGTGTTCTGCGGTGGTCTCGCAGTCGCACTTGCACTGCACCAGAAGCTGAAAGGCGTCTCCTGGATTCGCACGATCTACTTCTTGCCCGTCGTGACGAGTTGGGTCGTCGTCGCGCTCGTGTGGAAGTGGCTGCTCAACCCGCAGTTCGGGATCGTCAACCTCCTCTTGTCGAAGGTCGGCATCCACGGCCCGGGGTGGTGGACCGAACCCAACTGGTCGATGCCGTCCGTCATCCTCGCGTCCGCCTGGAAGGACGTCGGCTACGCGATGATTCTGTTCCTCGGCGGGCTGCAGGGCATCCCCGAGGAGTACTACGAGGCCGCTTCGATAGACGGGGCGAACGCGTGGCAGCGCTTCCGCCGCATCACGTTGCCGCTTCTGTCGCCGACGTGCTTCTTCGTGTTCGTGATCAGCCTGATCAACAACCTCCAGGTGTTCGACCAGGTCTGGGTGATGACGGGGGGCGGTCCGGTCGGATCGACCTCGGTCGTCGTGCAGCAGATCGTGCAGAACGCGTTCAGCTACTCGCGGATGGGTTACGCGGCCGCGATGAGTTGGGTGCTGTTCGCGATCATCCTCGTGATCACGGTGGCCCAGCTGCGACTGCAGAAGCGGTGGGTGCACTATGGCTAGCGCGGTCGCGGTGCGCTCGCCGCGCGAATCTGTTGCTCGGCGCCGCCTGTTGAACCGTGTCTCGCGGCGCGCGCTGCTCTACGCCTTCCTGCTTGTCGGTGCTGGGGCGACGCTCTTCCCGTTCCTCTGGATGATCTCGACGTCGCTCAAGCAGGACCTGGCGGTCTTCGCGACGCCGCCGCAATTGATTCCGAAGCCGTTTGCGCCGGAGAACTACTCGCACGTCGCCAAGGTGTTCCCGATCTGGCGGTTCCTCTTCAACAGCGCCGTCGTGGCGTGCCTCTCGATGACGCTCCAGGTGATGACGAGTGCGATGGCGGCATATGGATTCACGCGCTTCAAATTCCGCGGGTCGAACGCGCTCTTCCTGCTCTACCTCGCCACGCTGATGGTGCCCTTCCAGGTGATCGTGGTCCCCCTGTTCATCGAGATGCGGTATCTGCATCTGATCAACACCTATCCCGCGCTCGTCCTGCCGACGATCGCGTCCGCATTCGGGACGTTCTTGCTTCGACAGGCGATCGTTCAGCTGCCCCGCGAGCTCGAGGAGGCCGCCTTCGTCGACGGCGCGGGGCATTTCACCATCTTCTTCAAAATTGTGTTGCCACTGGCGAAGCCCGCACTCGCGACCTTCGGGATCCTCGCGTTCATGTCGAGCTGGAACAGCTTCCTCTGGCCGTTCGTCGTCACGAACTCGCAGAACCTGATGACGCTTCCCGTCGGGCTCGCGAATCTGCAGGGCGAGCACTTGACGGCCTGGAACCTCGTCATGGCGGGCACAACGATCTCCGTCGTCCCGATCGTCCTGGTGTATCTCGTCGCCCAGCGGCACATCGTTCGCGGATTCGCCCTCTCCGGGGTCAAGGGCTAGGAAGGAGACGCCTATCGCCTCGTTCCGGACATGCTCGAAGCCCCTCCAATGACCCAAACCTCAGAAAGGATTTCCATGCGCAAACGGATTGCGATCGGCGTCACCGTCGCCCTCGCAGCTGTCGTCGCCGCCGCGGCCGGCTCGTTCGCGGCGCAGGCGCGCCCAGCCGCGAAAGTGAAGATCAGCTACTTCACCTTCTCGGCCGCGCCGGACCATCTCAAGAGCCTCGATGCGCTGATCTCGATCTTCGAGAAGCAGAACCCGAACATCGAGGTCAGCTACACGACCGCTCCGTACTCCAGCTACTTCACGAAGCTCCAGACGGAGGTCGCGGGCGGCACTGCCCCCGACACGTTCGAGCTCGACTACGGCAGCTTCCTCGGCTACGCGTCAAGCGGTGCCCTCCGCGACCTCGGAAAGCTCTCGAAGGGCGACCGCTCCTTTAGCCCGAATCGCTACTACCCCCGGGCGTATGCCTCGTTCGGGTTGAACGGCAGGCAGTACGCACTCCCGGAGTCGTTCTCGGACGTCCTCCTGTTCTACAACAAGGACCTCTTCCGTGCAGCGGGCGTGCCCTTCCCGACGGCGAAGTGGACATGGAAAGACGAGTTCGCCGCGGCGAAGAAGCTGACCGACGCGAGCAAGGGCGTCTACGGCGACTTCCAGCCGATCCAGTTTTACGAGTTCTACAAGGTGCTCGCCCAGGCCGGCGGCTCGTTCTTCAACAAGAACAAGACCGAGGCGACGTTCGACAGCCCGGCAGGTGTCGCCGCTCTCAACTGGCTCCTTACGAAACCGGGCACCGTCATGCCGACCGATCAACAGATGGCGGGCTTGGGAGACGACTCGCTGTTCAAGCTCGGCAAGCTCGCAATGTGGCACAACGGGATCTGGCAGTTCGCGGCGATGAAGGACGCGCCGTTCCAGTGGGATGTCGTCGTCGAACCAGGCGACAAGGTGAAGGCGAATCACTTCTTCGCGAATGGGATCGCCATCTCCGCGAAGACCTCGCACCCGCGCGAGGCCTGGCAGTGGTTGAAGTTCCTGTCGGGCTCGAATGCGTCGGTCAAGGCGCGCGTCGGGTCGAGCTGGGAACTGGCGCCCGTGAAAGACGCGGCCGCATATCGCTCGTACCTCGCGCAGCGTCCGCCGGCGAACCGGCAAGCCGTGCTCGACGCGCTCGCGAATCCGGTGCTGACTCCCACGATCAAGGCGCAGTCGCAGATGCAGGACATCGTCTCGAACGCGCTCGACGAGGCAAAGCTCGGGAAGATGACGCCCGCCCAGGCGTTGCACAGCGCCGCGTCCCAGGTCAACAGCCTGCTGAAGGGCTGAGGCGTCGGCAAGAGACATGGCGGGTGGGGCGCTCGGCGTCCCACCCGCTTCCACTGACATGACTGTGCGTCCTCCCGAGTCTGATCTCACGGCTGAACAGCTCTCCGCGCTCGCCGTCTCGAGCGCTCGTTTGATCGAGCGCTGCCAGGCGCCGACCGGCGCGTACCCGGCATCTCCGAGCTTTCCCGTCTACGGGTTCTCGTGGTTCCGCGACGGCTCGTTCATCGCCGACGCGATGAGCCGGGTGGGGAAGACGGCGAGCGCCGATGCCTTCTTCGACTGGTGCAGCGGGGTCCTTGTTGCGCGGTCCGACCGCATCGCGGGCCTGTTCGAGGATCGTGCCGCCGGGCGTCCGATTCCGCGACACCGGTTTCTACCGTGCCGCTTCACGCTCGAAGGAGAGGATGAGAACGGCGACTGGTGGGATTTCCAACTCGACGGCTACGGCGCGTGGTTGTGGGCGCTCGCGGCGCACGTTGCCCGCACGAGGGGATCGGTCGCCTCATACGCATCCGCCGTCGAGCTCACGGTCGCCTACGTGACTGAGTTCTGGAACGAGCCGTGTTACGACTGGTGGGAGGAGCACGAGCAGCATCGCCACACCTCGACCCTGGCGGCGCTCTGCGGTGGTCTCGAGGCGATCGCCGGCGCGGCAGGGATCGGCTCGGCGGTCGCAGCGCGCGCGCGAGCGTCAGCGGCGGAGATCCGCGCGGCGGTCGAGGCCGAAGCCGTCGTCGGCGGCAGGCTGGTCAAATGGCTCGGCGGTGACGGCCTCGATGCGAGTCTCATTGCATGCGCGACACCGTTCCGCCTCCTCGCGCCGAATGATCCCGTCATGCGCTCGACCGTCCAAGGGCTGGAGGACTCTCTCGCGCACGGCGGCGTTCATCGCTACAGCGCCGACACCTATTACGGCGGCGGTG
This sequence comes from uncultured Gaiellales bacterium, assembly GCA_964504405.1. Taxonomy (GTDB): domain Bacteria; phylum Actinomycetota; class Thermoleophilia; order Gaiellales; family Gaiellaceae; genus PALSA-600. The sequence goes on from CAZDEX010000010.1 coordinate 15,374, forward strand.
AATGGCTTCTGCTTGCGGCTCTGCTCGGCTGGCACTACGCCGAGGTAGGTCGATTCGACGACGCGTGGGCACAGCTCCGCTGGGTCGCGACGCACGCTAGACCGAACGGCGATCTCCCGGAGCAGGTCGCCGTGCACTTGCTCGCGCCGCAACGGGAGAAAGAGTGGATTGAGCGGTGGGGCGCATCCGCCTGCCCCCTGCTGTGGTCACATGCGATGTACCTCACGCTCGCCGTCGAGCTCGAGCTACCGGTGGGAGAACGATGATCCGCCACCGCCCCCTCGGCAGCGGACACCCCTACGTCCACGACCTCGACCAGCGTGTGCCGGTTCAGCCGGTCGCGGGGAAACCGCTCGAGCTTCGCGCCACGACCTCACGTTCGGCGGCGAGCGTCGAGGTGGAGCTGATGCGCGATGGAGCCTCGCACCGTCTACCTGCGGAGCGCTTCGATCCGAAGGTCGCCGCGGCCCCTGCGAGCGGTCATCTTGCAGCGGCCGCGTCAGCGCCGCCGTCCGCGGGGAGGCGTTCGTGGCGTGTCGTCCTCGACGACCTTCACGCCGACGAGACGCTCCGCTACCGCTTCCTGTCAGACGAAGGGCGGACTTCCTGGCATTCCGTCCGCGTCGGCTCATGGCGCAGCAGCGGCGGCGAGCTGTTCGTAGAGGGCGTGCGCGTCGACCGATCGGCGACACGCTGGCTGGTGGCAGGCGACGAGGTGCTCGGCGTTCGGGCGTCGATCGTGATCGGCGCGCATGCACATGTGGTGGGCTTCGGCGAACGGTTCAACGCACTCGACCAGCGCGGCCGGAGGATCGACTCTGTCGTGTTCGAGCAGTACAAGGCGCAGGGTGAGCGCACGTATCTGCCAATGACGTTCGCGCTCGTGGTCGACGGCGGCGACACGTTCGGCTTCCACGTCGAGACGTCTCGCCGTGTGTTCTTCGATGTCGCTGCATCACGTGACACCGCCATCGAACTCGAGATGACCGTGGATCCAGGTGAGCCTGAACTGCGCATTCGCATCTTCGAAGGCTCGCCGAAGGACATCGTGCGCCAGTTCCAGCGTGCGACCGCCTCGCCGAAGCTCCCGCCCGACTGGATCTTCACGCCGTGGATGAGTGCGAACGAGTGGAATACGCAGGCGCGTGTCGAGGCCGAGGTGGCGCGGACGATCGCCGAGGACGTGCCTGCGGGCGTCCTGGTGATCGAGGCGTGGAGCGACGAGGAGACTTTTACCGCGTTCCGCGACGCGAAGTACGAGGTGAACGGTGACGGCTCGCCCCACGCTCTCGGTGACTTCGAGTTCCCGCTGCACGGAGCGTGGCCCGATCCGAAGGGAATGGTCGAAGGCTTGCACGAGCGAGGTATTCGCCTGCTGCTCTGGCAGATCCCGCTTCTGCGGCCCTCCCGGAAGCACGATTCGCAGCTCGCCGCGGACAGGCGGACGCTCGTCGAGCACGGCTACGCGGTGCGCCAGGCCGATCGGCGGCCGTACGCGAATCGCGGCTGGTGGTTCCCGAAGTCGCTGCTTCCGGACTTCACGTCGAGCGAGGCTCGTGCGTGGTGGCTCGCCAAGCGCAGATACCTGGTCGAGGAGCTCGGGATCGACGGCTTCAAGACGGATGGGGGAGAGCACGCGTGGGGCGACGACCTCCAGTACGCCGACGGCACGACGGGCGCCGAGACGAACAACCGCTACCCCCAGCTCTATGCCGACGCCTATCACGAGCTGCTCGAGGAGTTGGGCGGTGGACGCATCACGTTCAGCCGTGCCGGCTTCACCGGCGCCGCGGCCTCGCCGTGTCACTGGGCGGGAGACGAGGACTCCACATGGGAGGCTTTCCGAGCGTCGATCCTCGCCGGGCTCACGGCGGCCGCGTCGGGGGTCATCTTCTGGGGTTGGGATCTCGGTGGGTTCAGCGGCGAGATCCCCTCGGCGGAGCTCTACCTCCGGGCGGCTGCGACGGCGTGCTTCTGTCCGATCATGCAGTACCACTCGGAATTCAATCACCACCGGTCTCCGAGCAACGACCGGACTCCGTGGAACATCGCGGAGAGGACCGGTGACATGCGTGCGCTGAGCGTCTACCGCGACCTCGCCAAGCTTCGTTTACGGCTCGTTCCGTACCTTGCCGCCGAGGCTCGCAGGTCGGTGGAAACCGGTGCACCGCTGATGCGGGCGCTCTTCTTCGACCATCCCGGCGACGAGGAAGTGTGGCTCCATCCATTCGAGTACATGCTCGGTGACGGCCTGCTCGTTGCCCCGGTGGTCGAGCCGGGCGTGCAGGCGGCGTCTGTGTATCTGCCCGCGGGAACATGGATCGACCTGTGGTCCGGCCAGCGTTCTGAGGGACGCAAGACTGTCGATGTCGCAGCACCACTCGACCAGATCCCGGTGTATCTTCGTGCAGGTTCGGCCGAAGAGCTTCGGACCGTGCTGCTGGCGCCTTAAGCGACCTAAGGCGAGCTGATACAGGGGGCGATCTCGCCCATCACGCTCGGCGTGACTCTCCCATCCTCGGGATGAATCCGGGGATCGCCGACGTTCACTTCGATGTGAACGAAAGGAGCACCGTGAACCAGTATCCGCAGACCCAGCTCGTCGACGCCGTTTGCGCGAGTTGCGGGACGACGCACAGCGTTCGCTCCACCGCGGCCACGCTCACGGTCGACGTCTGCTCCAACTGCCACCCGGCCTACACCGGGATCGCGCGCCGGGTCGACACCGGTGGTCGCGTAGAGCGTTTCAACCGCCGGCTCGCCCGTGCCGCGTAGCGAACAAGTGCAGTGCACGCTGACACCCGACGATCTCGCCGTCCGCGGCCGGCGATGGCGCGCTCTCGGCCAGGCGGAGGCGACGACGCTCGACAACGGACTGCGGCTCGAGTTCGCGCCGCAGGCCGCAGGCGAGCTCGCCGAGTTGGCCGCGCTCGAGCGCAAATGCTGCTCGTTCGCGAGTTGGACGGCGAGCGGATCCGTGCTCGAGATCACGGCGGAAGGCGAGGCGGTCGCCGCCGTGCAGGCGATGTTCGAGAGCCTCAGGAAGTGATCTTGAGCTCCGCCCGCGCTCCGGCCGCCTTGACGGCGGCCGAGAGCGTGGCGAGGTCGTACGCGCCGACGTGGCGGCGGCCGTTGATGAAGAATGTCGGTGTGCCGGAGACGCCGCTGAGGTCGGCGCTGTCGACGTCCTCTGCGACGCGGCTTCGCCCGCGCTCCTCGCGCACGTCCTCCTCGAACTGCTCGACGTCGAGCCCGAGTTTGCGGGCATAGCCCGTCAGATCGGGAAGCTCGAGCGCGTCCTGGTGCTCGAGCAGCATGTCGTGCATCGGCCAGAACGCCCCGTGGTACGCGGCGGCCTCCGACGCCTCGGCTGCGAGCTGCGCGTGCGGATGCACGTCGTTCAGCGGCAGGTGCCGCCACACGTAGCGCACGTCGCCGTGCTCGGCGAGCAGGTCGCGGATCGCAGGCTCCGCGCGGCCGCAGTACGGGCACTCGAAGTCGCCGTACTCCACGACCGTGACCGGCGCGTCGAGCGGGCCGCGGATGTGGTCGT
>CAZDEX010000011.1:0-8052 GCA_964504405.1 uncultured Gaiellales bacterium
ATCGCGGGGATGATCTCCTGGCGCAGGTACTCCCAGGTCGGGAGGTCCCGGAAGAACGCCGTCACGTTGATCAGGATCGTGTTGAACAGGTCGATGAACTCGTCGGCGTGCTGCTCGAGGTAGATGCGGTACTCCTCGAACGACTCGACGCGGACGGCCTGCATCCGCTTCTCGATCCGCCGTTGCAGGCTCGGCCGCTTGTATCCCGTGAAGTCGAAGCCGCGGTTCGCCTTGATGAAGGCGATGAGCTGCTCGAACTCGGACGGGGCTGGCTCGCCACGTCCCGACTTTATCCCGCCGTGCGCGCCGTCGCCTCATCCGCGACGTCGGGGGCCGGTTCGAGCGAGTCGAGTAGGTCCTTCAGCTGCTCTGCCTGGCGGGCCGAGATCTCGGCCTGCCGCTCGAACCTGCCGGCCGACTCTTCCCGCCCCCGCTCGGCGAGCCGACGCGCGACGCGCCGCGACATCCCGGCGCGCTCTTCGAGTGCGCGAAAGGCCGACCAGAGGATCCGCTCGAGCGAGTCCGCGTGCCGCGCCGCGAGGCTGTTCATGGTGAACGCGTGGCCGACACGGCAGCGGTAGCTCCAGACGCCGCCCGCCTCCGTTTCCCAGAGCGTGCCTCCGCAGTCGGGGCACGAGAAGGGCGCGAGCTCGCCCGGCTGTGCGTCCTCTGCCGAGGGGTTGGGAGCGGGGTCGTCCATCGCTTCCTCCTTTCTGCGCCCGTTGCCCGTCGCCGTCAGGCGAACGAGCTTATCGACCAGCTCGTCGATCGACTGCACGTAATCCGGCTCGGTATACGCGATCGCGTTCATGGGCATCGACGGATAGAGCGCCTCTTCGGGGTCCTGCACGAGGGTGGCGCCGCCCGCTTCCTTGATCGCCTGGAGCCCGACGGTGCCGTCGTCGAGCGAGCCGGAGAGCACGACGCCGGCCACCCGTCCGCGGTACGACGCCGCCGCCGAGCGGAAGAGCGGGTCGATCGCCGGCCGGTGCCCGTTCTCGCGCGGCCCGCGGGTCAGCTCGATCGCGCCGTCGTTCACGAGCATGTGCTGGTCGGGTGGCGCGACGTAGATGCAGCCCGCCTGGAGCTCGTCCCCGTCATACGGACGCACGGCGCGCAAGTTGCCTGCGCGCGTGAGGATGTGCGGCAGGTAGCTCTCGCCTGTGGGCGCGAGATGGAGGACGACGAGGATCGGCGCGGAGAAATCCGCCGGCAGCGCGCGGGCGAACTTCGTCAGCGCCTCCACGCCTCCGGCGGAAGCGCCGACGACCACGACGTCGCAGCCGTTGTCTGGCACTGCATGCTCCTTTCCGCTGCACGGAACCTTAACCGCCGCGGCAGGTGCGGGTGTAAGGCCCGCGCTAGCCCGCGCGCTCGGCACGCGCGAGACCGGTGCGCGCCCACGTGGCGAACACGGCCACGAGCGCAAGCGCGATGCCGAACGCCGTGATCACTTGGTCGGGATGCCCGTCGATCAGGCTGCGCCCGGCTTCGAGCAGGAACGTGAGCGGGTTGAGGCGCGCGACGCCGCGGATCCAGCCGTGCAGCAGCGCGAGCGGGACGTACACCGGCGCGAGGAAGAGGATCAGGAAGACAGGGGTCTGCATCAACGGGCCGGCCTGCACGGAGCGGAAGCGCATCGCGACGCCGCACGCCCACAGCAGCCCGACCGCGTTGAAGATGAGCGCAAGGCCGTACATGCCGAACACGTCCACGCCGTCGCCGCCGATCTGCATGCCGAAGACGAGCGCCGTCACCGTCAGCACGATCGCGATCATCACCCAGCGCGCGAGCGCTGCGATCGCGTAGCCGAGGATCAGCCCTTCGCGCCGCGGAGCGGAGACGAGCATGCGCCGCGCAAAGCCACGTTCGAAGTCGCGTGCGATCCCGAACCCGGCGAACACGCCGCCGAACGCGGCCGACTGCAGGAGCACAAACACGAACGTGAACGCGGTGTAGCCGCTGTGGAACTGGAAGCCCGGGACATGACGGAGCCGCGAGAGGCCGCCGGCGAACGCAGCGAAGTTCATCAGCGGGAAGAGCATCGGCGGGAAGAAGAGCGACGGGTTCTTGAACAGGACCGTCAGCTGCCGGTACGCGAGCCCGAACGCGACGTGCAGCGTCGACCTCACGTGCGCGCCATCCTCACCTCGAGCTGGCGCGCGGACAGGACGAGCGAGATGCCGATGAGGGCGAATGCGAAGCCGAAGCCGAGCAGGAGCGCCTGTGCGTCCCAGCCGACGATCACGAGCGAGCGGAGCGCCTCGATCATGTAGCTCACCGGGTTGACCGTCGCGGCGTCGCGGAACCACGCGACCTCGATCAGGTTCCGCGGCATGTTCATGCTCGAGATCAGGAGCAGGAAGAAGAGCAGCGGGAACATCGACTGCACGCCTTCGCCCGACCCCGTGCGCAGCGCGAGCCAGAGGCCGAGCGTGCCGAATCCCGCGGCGACGAGGATCGCGAGCACGAGGATGAGCGCCGCGCCCGGGATGCCCGCGTCGATGTGGACGCCGGCAAGGAGCGAGATCCCCAGATAGACGATCGCCTGGATCGTGCCGAGCCCGACGGCGCCGCCGATCTGCCCGAGCAGCAGCGAGGCGCCGCGGATCGGCGTCAGCGCAAGCCGGTTCAGGAACCCGCTGTCGATGTCGCGGGCGAGATCTGTTCCCGCGATCGCAGACGCGAACAGCGCACCCTGCATGAACGAGAACGGGATGAAGAACGCAAGGAACGAGTGCGTGGGAAACCCGGGAAGGCGCGTGGCGGCGCGCAGCCCGTTCGAGTTCACCGCCATCAGGATGAGCGGGAACGTCAGCGGCGGTATCCAGACGCCCGGCTGCCGCACGGTGCGGATCAACGAGCGTCGCGCGATCAGCGCGACCTGGTGGGCGATCACGCTCATTCGTCTTCGGCGCCTTCGAGCGTCCGCCCGGTCTTCGCCAGGAACACGTCGTCGAGCGTCGGTTGGTGCAAGTTGATCTCCGCGGCGCGCAGCTGCTCCGTGTCCAGCGCGCGGATCACGTCGGGCAGCTGGCCGTTGCCGTTCAGCTGTACGGCGAACCCGCCCGGGCGTGCGGCGGTTTCGTCGCCGAAGCGCGTGAGCAGCTCGCGCAGGCGCGGCAGGGCGTCGTGATCCTCGGGCACGACCTCGACCGTCGACTTGCCGATCTCCGACTTCAACTGCGCGGGCGTTCCCTCGGCGACGATCGTGCCGTGGTCGATGATCCCGACGCGGTCGGCGAGCACGTCGGCCTCCTCGAGGTACTGCGTCGTCAGGAACACCGTCACGCCCTCCTCGCGCGCGAGGCGGTTCACCTCCGTCCAGAGCGCGGACCGGCTCTGCGGGTCGAGCCCGGTCGTCGGCTCGTCGAGGAAGAGGATCGACGGGTCGTGGATCAGCGCGAGCGCGAGGTCGAGGCGGCGCTTCATCCCGCCGGAGTAGGTGCGCACCTTGCGGTCGCCTGCCTGCGCGAGGCCGACGCGCTCGAGAAGGGCGCCGATCAGATCCTTCCGCTGCTGCCCGCCGATCCCGTGCAGCGACGCCTGCAGGCGCAGGTGCTCGCGACCAGTGAGAAAAGGGTCGAGCGCCGCCTCCTGCAGCGCGGCGCCGATCGAGGCGCGCACCCGCGGCCCCTGGCGGACGACGTCATACCCCGCGACCGTCGCGCGACCCGCCGTGGGCGGGAGGAGGGTCGTGAGCATGTGCACCGTGGTCGACTTGCCGGCGCCGTTCGGGCCGAGGAACCCGTAGATCTCGCCGGGGGCGATCGTGATGTCGATGCCCTTCACGGCCTCGACGTCCTTGAAGCGGCGAACGAGCCCCTCCACCTCGATGCCCTTGTCCGCGCGGCCCATATAGGCCAATCTATCCATGGGCAGGCGGGTGACCCGCGCTACACTTGAGGGCGCAACTATGGCGACGACAGCACCTCCACAACGGCTTCAGTCCTGGATCGCCTTCCTGCGGTCACACGCGGCGATCACGCGCGAGCTCTCGGCGCAGCTCCAGCGCGAGCATGGGCTGACCCTGAACGACTACGAGGTGCTGCTGCTCCTGTCGCACGCCGAGGGCGGGATGATGCGCCGCGTCGACCTCGCCGAGGAGGTGCTCCTGACCGCGTCGGGGATCACCCGTCTCCTCGAGGGCCTCGAGCGAACCGGCTACGTCGTCAAGGAGACGTGCTCGTCCGACGCGCGCGTGTCGTACGCGAAGATCACCGACGAGGGCCACGAGAAGCTCCGTACGGCAGCCATCACGCACCTGCGCGGCGTCGACGAGCTGTTCCTCGGGCGTTACTCGGGCTCGGAGCTCGCCACGCTGGCCGAGCTGCTCTCGCGGCTGCCGGTGACGGGCGAAGCCTGCAAGACGTCGTCCTGTAGCTGACCCTTCAGCTGCGAGGCGAGCCGGCGGAACGGACCGTCGGTCGCCAGGAGGGAGTCGAACACACCGCGCTGCGTGATGCGGCCGTGCTCCATGACGAGGATCTCGTCGGCGCGGCGAACGGTCGCGAGGCGGTGCGCGATGATGATCGAGGTACGCCCGCGCAGCAGCCGGTCGAGCGCCTTCTCGATCAGGATCTCCGTCGGCCGGTCGATGTTCGAGGTCGCCTCGTCGAGGATCAGGATGCGCGGGTCCGCGAGCAGCGCACGCGCGATCGAGATCAGCTGCCGCTCGCCTGCCGAGAGGCCAGCGCCGCCCTCGCGCACCACGTGCTGGAGCCCTTCCTCGAAGCGCCGCGCCACGCGGTCGACGCCGACGGCGCGCGCGACGTCCTCCACCTCGGCGTCCGTCGCCTCCGGCCGCGCGAAGCGAACGTTGTCGGCGATCGTGCCCGAGAAGAGGAACGGGTCCTGGAGCACGACGCCGAGCTGCCGGCGGTACGAGCGAAGCTCGAGGGTGCGCAAGTCCTGGCCGTCGACGCGGATCGCACCCTCGTCGGGATCGTAGAAACGCCCGACGAGCTTGGCGGTCGTCGACTTGCCGCCGCCCGACTCGCCGACGAGCGCAAGGCATCCTCCGGCGGGAACGGAGATGTCGACCGCGTGCAGCACGGGATCGCGTCCGTACGAGAAGGTGACGTGGTCGATGCGCAGGTCGCCCTCGATGCGCGGCGCCGGCTTCGAACCCGGCTCGTCGCGGATCTCCGGCTCGGTGTCGAGTACGGTCGTGATCTTCTCCATCGCCGCGCCCGCCGACTGGACCTGGCCGTACAGGTCGGAGAGCTCCTGCAGCGGCTGGAAGACGAGGTTCAGCACGAAGACGGACGACACCAGCGTCCCGATCGTCAATGAGCCGCTGGAGAGCATGCGCCCGCCGACCCAGAGCACCGAGACCATCGCGATCACGCCGAGGATCTCGATCCCCGGGAAGAAGAGCGAGTTGAGCCACTGCGCGTGCGTGTTCGTCTTGCGGTTCGCGTCGTTCGCCTTGTCGAACTCGTCGAGGAACGCGCGCTCGCGATTGAAAGCCTGTATGACGGCCATCCCGGAGACCGACTCGGCGATCTGCGCGGTCATCGACGCGATCGTCTCGCGCACGCGCAGGAACGCCGCGTGCGACTTCACCTGGAACCACCGGGTGAGCACGAGCGTGGGCGGGAGGATGACGAGCGCGACGAGCCCGAGGCGCCAGTCGAGGACGAACAGGCCGACGACCGCCGCGAGCAGGGTGAGCGTGTTCACGACGAGCGTCGTGAGACCCTGCGAGAGGACGTCCGACAGCGCGTCGACGTCGGAGGTGAGCCGCGCGATGATCCAGCCCGCCTTCTGCTGCGAGAAGTAGCGCAGCGAGAGCGTCGTCAGGTGGTCGAAGAGGTCCTCGCGCAAGCCGAGGACGACGTCCTGTCCGACGCGGGCCAGCCCGCGCACGAGCGTGGTCTGCATGACCCACGCGAGCCCGTTGAGCGCGAGGTACACCGCGACGTCCACGCCGAGCCTCGTCGTGTCGTGGTCGCGCATCCCGTGGTCGATCGCGTCCTTCACGATCAGGAGCGCGACGACGGGGGCCGCTGCGGAGCAGATGCCGAGGAGCGCGAGCGCCGCCACACGCATGTGGCGTCCGGCGAGATACCGCCCGAGGCGGGTCAGACCGGTGCGTTGCCTACGCGGCAGCGGACACCTCCTCGCCGAAGAGGCGCGCGAACAGGCCGTCGTGCGAGAGGAGCTCGTTGGGCGTGCCGCTCTCGACGATCACGCCGTCGTCGATCACGACCGCGCGGTCTGCGACCTCCACCGTTGACAGACGCTGCGTCGCGATCAGCACGGTGCGTCCTGCGAGGGCCGGGCGGAGGTTGTCGACGAGATGGCGCTCGGTCTCGGTGTCGACCGCCGACATCGGGTCGTCGAGCACGACGATGCGCGCGCCGGCGACGAGTGCACGTGCGAGGGCGACGCGCTGGCGCTGTCCGCCCGAGAGGTTGACGCCGCGCTCGCCGATCAACGTGTCGTAGCCGTCGGGGAGTTCGGCCGCGAACTGCGCGACGCCCGCCGCCTCGCACGCGGCGACGACCTCCTCCCACGGCGCGTCGGGGCGCGCGGCGACCAGGTTGTCGCGGAGCGGGATCGAGAAGAGGATCGGCCGCTGCGTCACGATCGCGACGGCGTTGCGGAGCTCGGCCGTGGGAAGGTCGCGCGCGTCGACGCCGCCGACGAGGACGCGCCCATCTGTCGGGTCGTAGAAGCGCGGCAGCAGGTTGAGCAGCGACGTCTTGCCGGCGCCGGTCGGGCCGCAGATCGCGATCACCTCGCCGGGCTCGATCGCGAGCTGCACGCCGGAGAGCACCTCCGAGCCCGAGCCGTAGGAGAAGCGCACGTCCTCGAAGCGCACACCGACGGGCCCGTCGGGAAGCGACGTCGGATGTGTCGGCTCGGGGATCGACTCGATCCCTTGCAGCCATGCGAAGCTGCGCGACGCGGACGCGGTCGCGCGCTGCGCGAGCGAGAGGATCCAACCGAGCGCCTCGAGCGGCCACACGAGCTGCAGGAGCAGTTGGTAGAAGAGGAAAAACTGTCCGTACGTGAGCGCGCCGCCGATCACGTCGCGCCCTCCGAAGTACACGACCGCGGCGATCGACAGCGTCGGCAGGAAGAGCAGTCCCGGCAGGAACGCCGCCTCGACGCGCGCCTGTCGCAGGACGCCGTCGCGCACGGCCTCGGCCTTCCGCGCGAAGCGCGCCTGCACGTCGTCCTCGCGGCCGAACGCCTGCACCATCTCGATCCCGACCACCGCTTCGTCCGCGGCCTCGGTCACATTCGCCTTCAGCTGCTGCACCTCGCGCGAGATCGGCATCACCTTCTTGCCGAACGTGAACGCGAGCACTGCGACGAACGGCATGGCGATGAGCGCGAGCGCGGCCAGCTTCACGTTCACGACGAAGAGGACGATCGCGATGCCGACGATCATCATGAGCGACTGGATGCCCTGGGTCATGCCCCAGCCGATGAAGTACCGGATGGGGTAGAGGTCGTTCGTCGCGCGCGAGACGACCTGGCCGGTCGCGTGGCGGTCGTAGAAGGCGCGCGGGTAGCGCAGGTAGGCCTGATAGAGCAGCTCGCGCATCCGCGCCTCGACGCGGATGCCGGTTCGTGCCGTTGCGTAGCGGCGCGTGAAGTTGATGAAGAACCGTGCGATCGCGAGCGCGAGGACGATCACGAGGTAGGGCCAGAGCGCATCGCGGTGCCCGTTCCTCGGCGCGATCGCGTGGTCGATCGCGCGCTGGATGACCAGCGGGATCGCGAGCGCCAGGCCTGTCCAGACGAAGGCGCAGACCAGGCCGAGGGCGACGAGCCGCCCCTGTTCGCGCCACAGCCTGGCGAGTCCCTTCGCCGTCGGCCAGAGGCTCAGATCCGGAGGATCGACGGAAAGGAAACGCCTACTCACCTCCCCAAGCTACCAACAGCCTGGGACGCGACCGTTAACCAGGTTAAGTTAGGGCGCGAAGCAGCCGCCGTGCGGCGTGAGCGAGCGCAGGCGGAGCGCGACGAGCACCTCGCGCGGCGCCGTCGGAACGCAGAACGGCGTGCGTGCGATGCGCGCCCATGCGCCGCCGT
>CAZDEX010000011.1:8152-18924 GCA_964504405.1 uncultured Gaiellales bacterium
GGCGCCGTCGGAACGCAGAACGGCGTGCGTGCGATGCGCGCCCATGCGCCGCCGTCCTCGCGCGCGTCGAGCACCTTCCCGTCGAGCCGGAACGACCAGTTCGCGAGGCGCACGAGACCGCTCGCCCGCCGCACGGCCCGAACCGGCGAGCGCTCGAGCACCTGGATGATCGCCTCGCCGTTGCGGCACTCCAGCTCGTAATCGGCGTGCACCGCGCGCGAGCACGCCCACACGCCGCGATCGCCGCGCTCGACGGCGACGATGTCGTCGCGTGCGGACGCGCAGTCGAGCGCGGCGGCGCGGACAGGATCGAAGCCGTTGACGGTGCGCGCGAGGCCGCAGAACGCGACGCGGGGCGCGAGCACGTCGTGCGCCTCGGCCATCACGGTCAGGCGCGACCCGGGCGCGGTGCTGCCGCTCAGGGCGACCATCGTGAGGAGTAGCCCGAGCACGCGCACCTTCGTAGTCTTCCCGACGATGGACATTCGTATCGACGGGTCGCTCGACGGCATCGACTGGCGCCAGGCGAAGGCGGACCTCGCGGCCGATGACTTCGACAACGGCCGGTCGGCCGACGCGTTGCGCCGCTCGTTCGAGCATTCGCAGCACGTCGCGATCGCGCGCGACGGCGACCGCGTCGTCGGCATGGCGCGACTGCTCTCGGACGGCGTCTGCAACGCCTATCTGCTCGACGTCTGGACGGCGTCCGCGTACCGGCGCCAGGGCATCGCCTCGGCGCTGGTCGAGCAGCTGCGCGCCGCCGTGCCGGGGCAGCACATCGGCCTGCAGACCGACGACGCGCAGGAGCTCTACGCGTCGCTGGGGTTCAGGCCGCAGCCGGAGTTCTGGTCGACCGTCGTCGGCCGGTGGCTCGACAACGAGGCGAATCGTTAGAGGTCGCGACGCCGCTGCTTGAAGCGGTGGAGCGTGACCGACTTCTTCGCCGCCTTCGGCGTCTTCGGCGGCTCGGGCGGGTCGTGCTCGGCGAGCCACTTTGCCGCGTCGTCGTCCTGCTCGAGGCCGACGTTCGCCTCGCGCTCGCGCATCCGCTGCACGCCGCGTGGAGTGAGCCGCTTCGTCACGTCGGCGAGGGTAGCGTGGAGGTGCGATGAACCACGAAGCGAGCCCCGAACCCGCCCCGCCGGTCGTCGATCTGCTCGCCCTCGACGGCCTTGGGCCGGTCTGGGGCACGGCGACGGACGACCTGAATGCGACGGTGCTCGTGTGGCCCGCAGGCGAGGGGCCGTCGGAGCACGTGAACGCCGAGCGCGATGTCGTGCTGGTCGTGCTCGAGGGCTCCGCGACGGTGGCGATCGACGGCGAGCCGCACGTCGTGCGCGCGGGAGCGGCGCTCGTGATCGAGAAGGGGCGCACGCGAAGCATCGCCGCGGGCCCTCGAGGCGTTCGCTACCTGACGGTTCACCGGCGCCGCCCGCCGCCGCAGATCGCTCGCGGCGGGTAGCGGCCGGCGGTGCCGCCGTAGGTGCTCGTCGGTCAGTGACTGACCTGGAAGCAGGCGACGTCGTACTGGGAGACGGCCGAGCCGTTCGCCGGTGTCTGCGTCGTCCGGCCGTTCCCGGCGTAGACCGCGCCCGCGGTCCCGCCGTTCTCGTTGAAGGCGGACCCCGGCGCCGACGCGGCGTGCCCCGGCTCGCTCGGCGCGCTGGCGCTGAGACAGGTCTGCGAGGGCTGGCCTGTCCCGGACGGGTTCGTCGCCGCGGATGCGGGCAACGCCACGATCGCGTAGACCACGGCGATCACGGTGGCGCGTTTCCTCATCTCGTCTCTCCTTTCCCTTCGGCCCAAGATGGCACGACCCGGGACGAGCGGTTGCGTAAGGAGATACGGGGATTCCGCGCGTTCGGTTTGGAGCGCGCGGCGGCGTCAGACGCCTGGAGTCATGCCCCTCTCACATTAAGTCATGGGCACTGGGATTCTGGCCTGATCCGCGAACCGCTGTTATCGGTTTTCAGCGACTGTTTGCAGCCACAATCGCTACGAGCATCGCGATTCCAGCTCGGCGGCGACTGCGACGTAGATCTGCGCGTCGCCACGACGAGAAGGCTACGGAGCGGTCGGACGTATCTACGGGCGTCGAGGGGCCGACTTACGCAGTCTCCCTTGAGGCCCACCGCTACCTACGTGAGCCAGGGGCGGATCGCATAGAGAGGCACGTTCTTCATGTCCTGCTGTTCCCGGTAGTTCGCCAGCGAGAAGCGGAGGGCCTCGGTCGGGTGATAGCGGTCGATGTAGACGCGGAGGCTCTTCGACTGAAGGTTCTCTTTGGCCTTCACCTCGATCGGGACTAGACCGGCTGGCTTCTCGATCACGAAGTCCAGCTCTGCCTGCCCATGTTCCGCGCCCCGAGCCCAATAGAGCGGCACCTTGTTTTGGGCCGCGACAATTTCCTGCAGCACATACTGCTCAGTCAGCGCCCCCTTGAACTCTTCGAACACTCCAACGCCTTCCAGTAGGACGGCTGGATCGAGATTCGAGAGCGCCCCAAGCAATCCGACATCGTGGAAGAACAACTTGAAGATCTGGGAGTCCCCATAGGCCTCAGTGGGTTGTGCTGCCTTTTCGAAGCGAGTCACACGATGCACTAGCCCGGCGTCGATCAGCCATTGGATTGCCTCGACCAGGTCACGTCCACGAGCGCCTGCTTTGCTGAAGACGAAGCGCTTGTTCTCCTGCCCAAGCTGGGAGGGCATCGAGTTCCAGACCTGGGAGATCCGACGGCTCACGATCGCGTTCGCGTATTTAGCGAAGTCGTTCTCGTAGCCGCGGAGGATGTCGTTTTGAACTCGACGAACCACGGGGAGCGTTTGGCCCTCGCCGTAGCGTGCGACCGCCTCGGGCATGCCACCGACAAACATGTAGAGGCGAAGAAATTCGATGAGTGGATCGCGGAAGGGCTCGATCAACCCCCAGTCCTGCTCCTCCACGAGAACCGCGAGCCGCGCTTGACCCGTGCCCCGGAGGAATTCATCGAAGTCGAGGGGATGCAGGTCGAGGAAGTTGACCTTGCCGACGGGGAACGCGGCCTTTCGAAGAGCGAGGCCGAGGAGCGACCCAGCGGCGGCGAGGTGAATGTCGGGACGCTGCTCCTCGAAGTATTTGAGTGAGGTGAGCGCGTCGGGAACGTCCTGGATCTCGTCGATGATCACCAGCGTCTCTCCCGGAGTGACGTTCATGCCCGCAGCGATCTCGAGGCCTTGGATGATCCGATTGGGGTCGAGATCGCCCTGGAAGATCGCTGCGACCGAACGGTCGCGCTGGCAATTGACGTAGGCAACCCGTTCGTAGTGCGCTCGGCCGAACTCTTGGAGCAGCCAGGTCTTGCCGACCTGCCGTGCCCCGCGAAGGATCAAGGGCTTGCGCAGAGAGTCGTCCTTCCAGGCCTTCAGGGAGTGGCTGAGGCGACGTTCCATGATCTTCATGATAGCGCATGGTGGCTAAAATACGAGGCACTTTCGGTCAACTTTGGTTGAAATACGATGAACTTTCGGGACTGGTTTGGCTGTTATACGAGGGACTTACAACCAGATTGGCTTGGTCAAGCCGAATCTTGACTCGCGCGATAGATGACCCCGCCGTGCTGGCCCGCAGCCCCTCAAAGCCCCCGTCCTGCAAGGCCCGGCTGCCAAGGGCGATTGAGCTAAACGAAGAAAGCCTCTCCGCTGCCCGATCCGAATGCGGTTCGAGCGGCGGAGAGGCTTCAGTCTGTCGCCTCGCTTGCCAACGCCCACTTCGTGTGAGAGTTGGGGTGAGGCGGGTCATGGGCGGAACCAGACATTGCGCAAACCCCGTCGTGACCGCTTCTCCTTTTAGCGTTGCCTAAATCGCGGCACGCAATCGAGAGGAGCGAAACACTGAGACGTAGTCGCTGCTTTGTGAAGTAAACGGTTGGCGAGCCCAGCCTCCAGAACGGGTGATTAGGTCGAAACCGCTTAGGCGAGCCATCAGATCGAGTTCTGAGGGCCAGACGTAGCGAGTTTCTAGGGAAACGAGTCTGACCTCCGAGGTGTTCAGGTACGCCCAGGTCGTGTCGATCTGCTGCGTGATCAGGTTGTGCCGCGAGGCCTCCAAGACTAGGCCGTCGACCCCTTGCGTCATCACGCCGAGGCGCGAGGGGTTATCGCGACTGACGTTCGGGAAGTAAGTCTCGAGCACGAGGAGGCCGCCATCGACCAGGCTCGCATGCGCATGCGCCAGTACCCGTAATTGAGCTTGCTGGGTCGGAAACGCGAAGAGAGTGTTGAAGACGAGGTAGATGAGCGTGAACCGCGTCTCCAGTCGCAACGACAGGAAATCTGAGGCGTACGCGTTGACTAAGCCGCTCTTGTCCTTGGCTTGCAGCCGCTCGATCATCCGGGGCGAGACGTCGACCCCGTGAACTTCGAGACCTCGTTGGGCGAGAGGTATC
The DNA here is from genome assembly GCA_964504405.1 of uncultured Gaiellales bacterium. GTDB lineage: Bacteria > Actinomycetota > Thermoleophilia > Gaiellales > Gaiellaceae > PALSA-600. Next base: position 12,579 of record CAZDEX010000011.1, read on the forward strand.
GCGATACGCCCAGTGCCCACTCCCACTTCGAGTACGGGACCCGACCCAGCAAGTTCGGCCAGCTGATCGACGACCGGGGTCGGATCAAGGAAGGCCAGCCCTTCGTGCCAAGAGTCATAGACGTCGGCGACGGCGTCGCCGTACCGGCTCGGATCGGTCATACGGCAGGATGAGGGTCGGCCGCCTGTGCTAAACCAACGTTGGAGGCGACGAACGCGTTGGCACTGAGCGAACGGCCGGTCGCAGTCGAAATGATCTCGAGCCCGCTACGCGCCCTCCCAAAACGAGACACCTGATCGGTCAACCATTCTTGAATGGCGGCGAACTGGAGGACGTCATCCTCGCCTTTGAGTCGAAGCTGCTCCTTGCACGCGTCCCACAGCTGGTAGGCCGCGAGTGTCCCGACAAGGTAGGTCGGGAAGTAACCGAAAAGGCCGATGCTCCAATGTATGTCTTGCAACGGCCCTTCCTGTGGACCTGTGTCGCCGAGCCCGAGCGCCGCAGAGAGATCGCTCCACCGCTCGGGCACGCCCTCCGCGCTAACACCTCCGTCGATCAACTCCATCTCCAGTCTCGTTCGAAGGATGATGTGCAACAGATACGTAGGCGGGTCGGCATCGAGGCGATTCCACGATCCGCTCACCCCGTTCAACCCTCGGTGCAACTCCTCAGCCGTCTGCGGTCGCCGACTATCGACACGACGTTCAACGTGCGGAAGGAATGCTTTAGCAAACGCGGCACTGCCGACGACGATTACTTCCCAGAATCGCGCCTGCGCTTCGTTGATGCCTGCCGACGCCGGCCCCCAGAGCGGCGTAGCCTCGAATTCGGGCGGGAGATGCTGGAAGTAGAGCGCATGTCCGCACTCGTGCGCCGCCGCACGCAACGACGTGTACGGCTTGGTCGGCTCCATCCGAACTGCGATGCGGATGTCGCCAGCGGCAAGCCGCATCGTGTTTGGATGGTCAGCTTGGGCGATGCGAGCGCGAATGCCGAGATTCTGGGCAAGTTCGTTTGCAAGCGTCAGCAGGTGATCTGCGCCTATCGGAAATTCATCTGAAACGGGTCGTCCGACGAGTCGCCGTTGGGCGAGGGAGGATCGGGCAGGTGTCTCAACGGCTGAGATGAGAGAGCTTAGGTGCTGAGAGGTGAGTCCTGGCTCATAGAGATCGAGCAGCGCGCCGTACCTATCGCCCGCATCGAGACACTCCGCGAGCTTCCGTTGCAGATCGATTGCGCGGCGAAGTTCTGGCACGAATACCGCCCAATTATGAGCGACCCGCGCGCGGCGCCATGCGGTGCGGCCCAACTCTGCGGCCTCTGCGATAGCGGCGGCGAGTGAGGGTGGCACACGGCGGTCCCGTTCTTCATCCGAGGCCGCCCTCCGCACGAACGTCCGCTCAAAGCTGTCACTTCGAAAGCCTGCGGCGCAGAGCTCGTTCTCCGCCTCGGCGAGAAGTCGCCGGTACGCGGCGCCTCTGAGACGTCGCTGACGGAGGCGCGTGAGTTCAGCGACAGCGCGCGCCCGGCTGAGCGTGCCGGACGCCGGCATTGTGATGTCGGCATCCCACGCAAGCACTCCGAGCGCGTGCTCAAACGCCGAGACCTCCTGCCAGCGCCGACGAATAGCTTTGAAACTCGCGAGACTGTGTGCGTCGCTCATCCAGCGCGTGGTCCTCAACGAGCGTCGATGCGGGAGAAATTCATCAAGATGAACGAGCATCCCATGACCGCTGCCGCAATGAGGAAGACGCCACGGAGTGGAATCGCGGTAGCGAGAACGCCGCCGACGAGATAACCAACCGGCAATACGCCGACATCGCCGACTCGCATTACGGCACTGACGCGCCCGAGTAGCTCTGGTGGGGTCACCGTCTGCCGTTCCGTGGTCTGGTTGACGTTATAGAGAACTAGTCCAAAGGCACGAATGGCGAGACCCGCAGCCAGGATGACCGCCCCGACTCGGGTGGCGGCGACGGCGAGCGCCACAGTTCCCGCCATTTGGAGTGCAATACCCGACGCCAAAGCTTGTTTCCTCCCAACTCGTGCAGTGAACCTCCGGGCAGCTCCCGTCCCCGCCAGTAGGCCGGCGTTGCCGGCAAGAAAGATCGCACCCAACAAAGCCGCATCAATGTGAATTACGCGCACGGCGTAGACGACGAATAGCGCCTCCACAAACGCCCAGCCGGTGTTGGCTACCGCCTTTGACACGAAGAGCGCCCGAAGAGCAGGATGCCGCAGCACATAACCAAAGCCGCCGCCCTGCTTCTCGTGTACTGGGATCGCCGTGACGCTGTCGAGCTCATTCGGCAGCGTCTCGTCTGGACGGATCCCGTTGATTATCGCGGCGGATGCGAGGTAGCTCACTCCATCGACGATGAGCGCGGCCGGCGGACCGATCAACGCGATCACGCCGCCCGCGGCTCCCGGCCCGACAATCCGCGTAGCGGAGCTCGAGGTCTCAAGCAAGACGTTCGCACGAAGCAAGTTCTGCGCATCGACAACAGACGGAAGAAACGTTTGATCGGCGATGTCAAACAACGCGCCGGATACGCCGACTGCGAGCGCAACGAGATAGAGCTGCCAGAGGGCGAGCCAGCCAAGGAAGTACGAGAGCGGCAGCAAGAAGACCAACAGACACCGGGCAAGGTCGGCAGCGATCATTAGCGGAACGCGCAGCCTTCGATCCACCACCCGGCCGATTGGCGCAAAGAAAAGGAGGTAGGGCAGCCAGCCGACGCTGTATAGGAGAGACACCTCGAGTGCAGTCGCGCGCAACGTATTGGTGGCGATGAGCGGGAAGGCAAGAAACCCAACCTGCGTGCCCAGTTGACTGACGAAAGTCGCTGCGAGTATCCCGCGAAAGCCGCGATTGATCCCCCAGGCCCGCCGGCCCCTGAGCATTGCGAACGATGTGGCCTCAGTTGCATGGACCTCTTCGCTAGGACGGCTCATGGCACCCTCGGACCGTACAGGGGCTCCCGCGTTGGCGGGAGCCCCTGTACTGATGTCGCGGCTCCTTAGACGTGCTCGAGTTCGAGGCGATAGACCGTGTCGAGTGCGCGGTCACAAACGTACGCGCGCATCCCGTCAGCCGTGAAGCGGATGCAGCTCGGCTCCTGGAAGCCAGCCATCAGCGGCTCCGCGAACCGCGAGTACCCTCCAGCGTGCGGGATCCGCTTGATCACGCCGCTATACCTTTCGCAGACGTAGAGGTTGCCATCGAGTGGATCGATGATCATCCCTAGCGGCTGCTGCAGGCCCCACGCGTACCGCGCCTCCCGCAGGTCGTAAAAGTGACCGCCATCTGTGACATCGAAGATCGCTCCGAGAGCGGCATGCCCGAACATGAAGCGCCCGTCCTTGAGCGTCGTTGCCCAGCTTCCACCGCAGCCGGTGCTCGCCCGGAAAGGCTCCATGGTCTTCACGACAGGGAAGCTATGAACGAAGGTCGGCTCGTCGAGCCGGAATCGCCCCCCTGGCTCGACTTCGACGACGCCCGCCCACGCGTCGTTCGAGTACGAGACGAAGATCCCTCTGTGTGTCTCGAGAAGGCTGTAGGGATGCGGCACCTCTGTGAAGACCGCATCGTCACTCGTGACGTTGCCCGGGTTTGTGATGTCGAAGATGGTGCCAGCGGCAGAATCTGCGACCATGATTCGGCCGTCCGCCAGCGGCGCGATGCCGCCCGGACGAATCAGGCCCGTCGCGTAAGCACCCTTTTGGGTATTGGCGTAGTCGCCCGCTTCCGTGATGTCCCGGACGCGGCCTGCCGAGAACTCGCTCACGAGGATTCGTCCATCCTGGGTGAGCCCCATGTGACTTGGCAAGCTCAACGACGTAGCGTGAGGATCGACGGACTTGACACGGTAACCGCCGAGGTCGATCGAAGAATCGAGCTCGCTCAGGTCGGCGGGACCAAGTTGCTGCGTCTCAATGGCCATTAATGCTCCCCTTCCAATCCGACAAAGACGTTTGGAATTGATCGCCGCAGCCCAAGCCGCAGGTCTATTTCGCTCACATAGCTCCCTCCTCGCTCTCGGAATAGACGACGCCGCCGTGGTGGAAGCATTCCGCGCGTGATTCGACGCGCCAGAAGGTGCGCCGATGTGGCATTCGATTACGCCGTCGGCGCGAGGCGCGTTGACCCGGGATGCCGCGACCCTTTGTGCGAGTTGCCGGGGACTGTGAAATCGGCGTGCTTGCGGCAATCGCCTTCAGAGCGGCGTGCAGCCACGAACAGCCGCAGGAGCAGTAGATGCCTGACTCCACGAACCCCTCACTTGGCCTGGAACCGGCTGGAACTCAAGCACCCATGCCGATTGTTGTCAACTTTGTGACTCGCCTGCACGAGCCTTATGCTTCGATGGGCGTTGGCGGTCCGCTCCTCGACCCTCGGCTTGGAACCCGCGGGCTGTCGGTCGACCGCGCGCCCAAAGGACGAGGAGCGGTCAACGTCTGATTACGATCGGGTCAACGCGTTCCTCATCGACAGCTACCGGGAGAGCTGGGGCTGGAAGTAGATCCTCGCCGGCTAGCGGCGCTGACACGCAGCCGACACGGCGCTGTTCTTTGCTCAGGTTTCGATGTTGGGCCGCTGGCTGTGATTTCTCGGGCGTCAAAGGCGCCTGTCTATGTAGAGGAGTTCATTCCGGCGGCTGTCACATCGCGAGGGTCAAACAGGCTTCTCTGTAGTGGGATGGGTTCGGCCGAGCCAGACCCGTCCCACAGATCGTTTCAACCTGGCTCCTCTGCCGGGCCCGACGATGATTGCCGAAGAAGACACGTGAGATCAGGTTGTTGCCGCCACGGCGGGTGCCGTTGGCGGAGGCACAGCTTGACAAGGCTGTGTCGCTCTTGGGCGCCGCACGTCGTGGGTCAACTCGCCCGCCGGCGGCCTCGGAAGCGCTGAGTGAACGTCTGCGCTCTGCTCTTACCCGCGGAATCCGTACAGCCCGCCGTCCTTGTCGGCAAGGAGGGTGACTTCGATCACCTCGCCTCCCGCACCGAGGCGTCCCTGGACCACCTTGTCCTCGCGGTAGCTGAGTCGATGTTCGCCGTAGGTCGTCATGAACCCGTGGAAGAACGCCGCGGCCCGGTTGATGAGGTCCATCACCACAGGGAGCTTGAGGCTCGCAGTGCGGACGTTGTTCTCGTCGACGAACGTCGCCTCCCGCGAACGGAACTCGTCGCGGTAGAGGATGTAGTCAGAGTGGAAGAACGCGTTCCGTACGGAGTCGTTGAAGAACCAGTCGACTAGCTCGACCAGCTCTTCACAGCCTCGTTCGCGCGCCTTCTCTCTGAGGCGGTCAACGACGCGTTTCGCAGACGGCGGATACTGCTCATGGCGAGGCCTGCCAGGCGGCCGGTACAGGTCGTGAAACGGGCTGATGACGCAGCGCTCGCCGGCGGTTACCTCGACCATGTTCATCAGGATCTCGTAGATCGCGTCGACTTCGGTGAGGTGGGAATAGAGGAGGAGGCCCAGACGGAGGCGGGCGTAGTCGTGCAGCGGTGCCTCCATGAGCGAGCCGATGTCGTTGTAGAGGGCCTGCGCTTCCTCGAGCGGATCCCAGCCAGCGTCTTCCATGCCGCGGATGCGCAGGAGGGCACTCGCATACTCGAACTCGTCGACTTCGCGAGCGCGTATGAACAGCTGATCGAAGACACTCGCTGGATCCACGATCTGCTTCCCGCTATTCCGGCGCCGGCGGGGTGAGCTCGTGCGTCCAGGGATCGCCGACGGCGAGCTGGTCGATGCGGAGGTCGTGGCAGACGAGTCTCAGGGTGAACGCGTTCGTTTCGATCGCGACCTCGTGCATTTCATGGCCGACACGATCGGTCCACGCCGCTGCTAGAGCCCCGTCCACGCAATACGAGAGGCCGGGGTAGGCGTCGGCCCACCTAACTCCCCAAACGAAGCCTTCGGGATTCCACGCGGCCTCCCATGCTTCGTAGTCCGTGAACACCTCATCCCACGAGCGTCGCCAGACGTCGTGTCCAACTGCGCTGACGATGTGCGCCTCGGGGCAGTGTGTGAACCGGTACCGGTATCGCCCCTCGATGTAGCTGCCAGTCGTCTTGCCGATCGGTACCCAGGAGGCAGCGCCGCAGGGACATCGATGACGACGTCGTAGTCACGCAGGTAGTCGGTGAACCCGTGTGAAACGACCGCGCTATCGAGAAATCGCTCGTCCTCCTCAATGCGTCGGCGCAAGTTGGCCACGACCACAGGATAGGAAGCCGGACCGGTCGATGATCCCGGCCCGTATCACTCAGGCTCGACCGATGACGCCGCAGTCTGGACCGATGCGATCATCAGCTTCGTGCGCTGGGCCATTCTCCT
>CAZDEX010000012.1:0-12092 GCA_964504405.1 uncultured Gaiellales bacterium
CGCCGAGCGGCCGCCACGCGCGCCCCTGGAACGCGTAGTCGAGCTTGTCGGCCCAGCCCGCGTAGTAGAAGAAGTGCGCCGCCGCGAGCGGCAGGTCGACGTCGCGCGACTCCTTGATCGGCTTGCCGCCGTTCAGTGACTCCAGCACCGCGAACTCGCGGCTGCGCTCGGCGAGGATGCGCGCGATCCGGAAGAGGTACTTCGAGCGCTCGGAGCCCGAGAGCTTCGCCCACGGCTTGAACGCCTCGCGCGCGGCCGCGACCGCCTTCTGCACGTCGGCCGGGCTCGCCTGCGCGACCTCTGCGAGCGGCGACTCGTCGCGCGGCGCGAGCGTCGTGAAGTGCTCCTTCGCCGTCACCCACTCGCCGCCGATGAAGAGCTCGTACCGGTCCTGCAGCCGGACGATGTCGGTCGACTCGGGCGCGGGCGCGTAGGTCCAGTCGGCGGGGACCGGCGAGCGGTCGCCGCGCTTCTGAAGATCAGTCATTCGTGAAGTAGTCCTTCGACTGGTACGCGCCCGTCTTCTCCTTGCGCAGCTGCATCAGGATGTCGTTGACGAGGCTCGATGCGCCGATGCGGTAGAGGTCGGGCGTCAGCCAGTCGGGCCCGAGCGTCTCGTGCACCTGCACGAGGTACTGGATCGCGTTCTTCGCGGTCCGGATCCCACCGGCCGGCTTCATGCCGACACGGCGCCCCGTCTCCTCGAACACGTCGCGGATCGCCTCGAGCATGACGAGCTGCACGGGCAGCGTCGCCGCGCCCGGGAGCTTGCCGGTCGACGTCTTGATGAAGTCGCCGCCGGCCGCCATCGCGAGCAGCGACGCGCGGCGCACGTTGTCGTACGTGCCGAGCTCGGCGACCTCGAGGATCACCTTCAGATGCGCGTCGCCGCCCGCCTCCTTCACGCGCACGATCTCGTCGTACACCTTCGCGTAGCGGCCGGAGAGGAACGCGCCGCGGTCGATCACCATGTCGATCTCGTCGGCGCCGAAGGCGACGGCGTCCTCGACGTCGCGCAGCTTGACGTCGAGCGGGCTCTGCCCGGACGGGAACGCGGTCGCGACGCTCGCGACCTTGACGCGGCTGTCACCGAGGCGCTCCTTCGCGGTCTGCACGAGGTTCGGGTAGACGCAGACCGCTGCGACCGACGGGACGTTCGCGTCGCTCGGGTCGGGGCGCATCGCCTTCGAGCACAGCGCGGCGACCTTGCCCGGCGTGTCGGCGCCTTCGAGCGTCGTCAGGTCGCAGCAGCGGATCGCAAGCTCGAGCGCCCAGACCTTCGCGTCCTTCTTGATGCTGCGCTTGGCGAGCTCGCCGGCGCGCTGCTCGACCGCGACCTGGTCGATCGCGCCGATGCGCGGCAGCCGCTGCTTGAGCGGCAGCTCGAAGCCGGCGGGGAGAACGGGCGCCTGCGCCATGGGACGAGTGTAGCTCTGCGTTCCTGGGCACGACCCCAGGCCGTGAGAGCGAGTAGCTAGCCCGTTCGCCGCCGCAAGGTCGCCGCGCCGAGTGCGAGCGCAAGCAGGATCGAGCCGACGGTGACGCCGATGTCGAGCGCGAGCCGCCGGCCGCCGAGGCCGGCGGTCACGCGCGCGAGCGCGTCGTAGGCATACGTCACCGGAAGCGCGTCGCTCACGATCCGCAGCGCGTGGGGCATGCGGTCGCGCGGGGCGAAGAGCCCCGCGAGCAGCACCTGCGGCAGCAGGATCGCCGGCATGAACTGCACCGCCTGGAATTCCGTCGACGCGAACGCGCTCAGGAAGAGGCCGAGCGACATGCCGAGGACTGCGTTCGCGATCGCGAGCAGGACGACCCACGCGACGGAGCCCTGCGTGTGCAGGCCGAGCCACCAGAACGCGACCGTCGACGTGACGGCCGACTGCGCCGCCGCGAGCACTGCAAACGCGAGGCCGTAGCCGAGCAGCAGGTCGAGCTTTGCGAGCGGCATCGACATCAGCCGCTCGAGCGTGCCCGTCGTGCGCTCGCGCAGCATCGCGATCGACGTGACGAGGAACATCACGATCAGCGGGAACAGCCCGACGAGCTCTGGCCCGATGCGTGCGAACGTCTGCGGCCGGCCGTCGAAGATGTAGCGCATCAGCGTCAGCAGGCCCGGCGGGACGACGAGGACGAGCGCGAGCGTGCGGCGGTCGTGACGGAGCTGTGCGAGCACGCGCACCGCGGTCGCGAGGGTGCTGCCGATGCTCATGCGCCGCCCGCCAGCGCGATGAAGGCGTCTTCGAGGTCGGACTCGCCCGTCTGCGCGCGAATCGCGTCCGGCGTCTCCGACGCGATCACACGTCCGTCGCGCATGAAGACGAGGTGGTCGCACCGCTCCGCCTCGTCCATCACGTGGCTCGACACGAGGAGGGTCGCGCCGCTCTCCGCGAGCTCGTGGAACGTCTCCCACAGGCTGCGGCGGAGCACCGGGTCGAGCCCGACGGTCGGCTCGTCGAGGACGAGGAGCTTCGACGAGCCGAGCAGCGCAACCGCGAGCGACGCGCGCGAGCGCTCGCCCCCGGACAGCGAGCCTGCGCGTGTGTCGAGATACCGCTCGAGGCCGACCGTCTCGGCGACCGCGTCGACCCGCGGCGCGTCGAGGATGCGCGCGAAGTAGCGCAGGTTCTCGCGCACGGTCAGGTCGGCGTAGATCGACGGCGCCTGCGTGACGTACGCGACGCTGCGCCGCAGCGCGGCGCTTCCTGCCGGTGACCCGAGCACCTCGACGCGTCCCGACTCGACCACTTGGACGCCGACGATCGCACGGATGAGGGTCGACTTTCCGCAGCCGCTCGGGCCGAGCAGCCCGGTCACCTGCCCGCGCGGGATCGCCAGCGAGACGCCCGGCAGCACCTCCCGCCCGCCGCGGCGCACGTGGAGATCGCGAATCTCGACAGCGTAATTCATCGTGTGATGAAATATACGTGATGACGACCCGGCGTCAACGCGGCAGGCCCCCCGGGCGGACCGAGACGAGGCAGGCGATCCTCGACGCCGCGGTCGCGCAGTTCGCGGCGCACGGCTACGACGGCACCTCGCTGCGCGCCGTCGCCGCCGCCGCCGGTGTCGACCAGAAGCTGATCGCGCACTACTTCGAGTCGAAGCACGGGCTCTTCGCCGCCGCCATGGAAATGCCGGTCGATCCCGCCGAGCTCCTCCCGGTGCTGCTCGCCGGCGACCGCGAGTCGCTCGGGGAGCGGATGGCGATCACGATGGTGGGCGTCCTCGAGGAGCGAGCGACCCGCGAGCGGCTGCTCGCGGTGATCCGCGCCGCGGCGTCCGAGCCCGACGTCGCTCGGACGCTGCGCGAGTTCCTCGAGCGCGAAGTGCTCGCGCGCGCGGCGGAGCAACTCGGGCCGGATGCGCCGCGCCGCTTCGCGCTCTGCGCATCGCAGTTCGTGGGGCTCGCGATGGCGCGACACATCCTCGCGGTCGGCCCGCTCGTCGACGCGCCCGCGTCCGAGCTCGTCGCCGTGCTCGCGCCGACGTTCCAGCGCTACCTCTCGGAGTAACGCCCGCCGCTCTCGGGCACTAGCCGCACGTGGAAGAGATCCGCGCCGAATCCTGGACGCACCTGCACGAGCTGCTCTTCGCCGACTCCTGGCACGAAGGGCTCGCGCGGCACCGCTCCGACTTCGTCTTCCGCGGCGAGGCCTCGCGCGGCGGGAACCTCTCGACGAGCCTGCAGCGGCTCGGCGGTGACTTTCACGAGGTCGAGCGCCACCTGCTGCGGAGCTTCCGGAAGTACGCCGAGCGAGACGCGGTGCCGGAGGACTCGCTGTGGCACTGGCTCGCGCTCGCGAAGCACCACGGCCTCTCGACGCGGCTGCTCGACTGGACGTACTCGCCCTACGTCGCACTGCACTTCGCGACTGCGCACCCCGCGCACTACGACGAGGACGGCGCGATCTGGATGGTCGACTTCGTCAAGACGAACCAGCTGCTCCCGCGTCCGCTGCGGCGCGCGCTGGAGGACGAGGGGATGAACGCCATGTCGGCCGACCTGCTGCACGAGATCGCGCGGACGCTCGGCGACTTCGACCGACTCGGCGAGGACTTCGTCGTCTTCTTCGAGCCCCCCGCTCTCGACGAGCGGATCGTCAACCAGTACGCGCTCTTCTCGCTCATGCCCTCTCCGCACGCGCGCATGGACGAGTGGCTCGAGCGCAACTCCCAGCACGCGCGGCGCGTCGTGCTGCCTGCAGAGCTGAAGTGGGAAGTGCGCGACAAGCTCGACCAGGCGAACATCACCGAGCGCGTGCTGTTCCCCGGCCTCGACGGCCTGGCGACGTGGCTGAAGCGCTACTTCTCGCCAAGGTTGCCGGGGTGAGTGAGAACTCGTTGACTGGTTGATGATATCGTGGCGTTCTCATGGATCGCCTCAACCGCCCGCTGAAGACCGTCCTCGACCTCGCGCTCGCGCGCACGCTCGTGCTGCGTGCGGTCGACGAGCCGCTCGGCCACCACCACGGCATCTCGCTCTCCGACCTCGCGCTCCTCCTCGAGCTTCGCTCCACGCCCGACGGAAAGCTGCGCCGCGTCGAGCTCGCGAACCGGCTCGGCGTCACGCCGTCCGGGATCGCGCGGCAGGTCGCGCCGCTCGAGCGCATCGGCGTCATCGGCCGCGAGTCGAACCCACGCGACGCGCGCATCGCGCTCGTGACGCTCACGGACGCAGGCCGCCGCCTGACGGACGACGCCCAGCGGACTGCGCAGGAGGCTGCGGACTCGGCGCTGCGTGGAATCTGGGGCCAGGACGAGCGGGCGCAGCTCGCCGGTCTGCTCTCGCGCGTGCGCACGTAGTAACGCGGTCAGCGGATGGGCAGCGGCTGACGACCTGCCGGTTCGGCGTCGCGCCGATGCGCTGCGCCTGAGACGCCCGGGAGGCGCGCGCACACCACGACACCGATCGCCGGGGCTGCCGCCGCGATCGTCAGCGCCACCCGGAGATCGAGCGAGTCGGCCACCGTGCCGAGGATCACCGCCGCGACGCCACCGATTCCCATCGCGAGGCCGACGGACAGCCCCGACGCCATGCCGACGTGCCGGGGCAGATAGAGCTGGCTCAGCACCATCGTCACGCCGAACGTGCCGACGACGCAAATACCGACGAGCATCAGCGCGACGACGCCGGCAGCTCCGCCGACGTAGACGAAGACGAGCATCGCGGGCGCGATGATCGCCTGCGTGACGACGAGCGTGCGGCGGAGCCCGATGCGGTCGGCGACGGGGCCGAGCGCGAGCGTCCCGACGGCGCCTGCGAGCAGCATCACGAACAGCAGCCGATTGCCATCGGCCTTGCTGTGACCGTGGGCGACGACCCAGAGCGGGACGAAGGCGAGGAGCGTGAACCACGCGATGCTGCGCAATGCGATCACGGTGCCGAGCAGCGCCATCGCGGAGCGGTGATCCTCCCCGCCGCGTGACGCATGCTCCGTCCGCGCGGGGGCGAGTCGCGCGAAGCGCGGGAGCAGCCGAAGAAGCACCAGCCCGACCGCGAGGACGGGGATCATCGCGAGCGCTCCACCGACGAAGCCGAGGGCGACCACGAGCTGGCCGGTGACGAACGCGCCGAGCGCGTAGCCCGTGTTGCCGCCGATGTTGAAGTACGACATGCCACTCGCGCGCTTACGCCCGCTCGCGTACGCCGCGTATTTCGCGCCCTCCGGATGGAACGCGGCGACTCCGATTCCGCCCGCGAGAACGAGCAGCAGCACGAGCGGGTAGGCCGGAGCGACCGCAGCTGCCGCCACGCCCACCGCCGCGAGCAGCACTCCGCCCGGCACGAGCCACAGCGCGCCGCGCCGATCCGACCAGAGCCCGAACAGCGGCTGCACGAGTGACGACGACGCGGTCGCGGCGAGCAGGAGCAGCGCCGACAGCGCGTAGCCGAGATCGAAGCGGTCGGCGAAGAACGGGATCAGCGCCGGGATGCTTCCCGACGCGAAGTCGGCGGCGAGATGGCCGCCGGAGAGCGCGAGCATCGCGCGGCGGTGGATCTCCGTCCGGCGCCCAGGCACCGTCAGAGCCCGAGCCGCTCGAGCATCGTCTGGTTGCGCCGCCACTTTGGCGACGCCTTCACCTGCAGCTGCAGGTAGACGGGTTGCCCGACGAGCTTCTCGACGAACGGGCGCGCGCCGCGGCCGATCTCGCGCACCATCGTCCCGCCCTTGCCGATCAGGATCTGCTTCTGGCTCTCGGTCTCCGTGTAGAGGCGGACGTGGACGAGCTTCTCATCCATCTCCACCACCTCGGCCGTGAGCGCGTGCGGGACCTCTTCCTTCGTGAGCCGCAGCGCCTGCTCGCGCACCAGCTCGGCGATGCGCGCCTCGAGCGGCATGTCGGTGTCCGTGTCGGGTGGGTAGTACATCGGCCCCTCCGGGAGCAGCGAGATCAGGTCGCTCCGCAGCTCCTCGATGCCGTCGTTCTGCTTTGCGCTGACGGGATGGAGCGCATGGAAGTCGCCGAGCGTCGCGGCCTCTTTCATCTGCGACGCGATGTGGCCCGGCTTCAGGCGGTCGGTCTTGTTCACGACGATGATCACGGGCACGCCGAGCTTGAACGCATGGCGCGCGACGTAGCGGTCGCCCGCGCCGATGCGGTCGCGCGCGCTCACGACGAGCAGCACGGCGTCGAGGTCGCTCGACATCGTCTCGTCGACGCGGTCCTGCATGCGCTCGGTCAGCCGGTCGATCGGCTTTTGCCAGCCCGGCAGGTCGACCAGCACGAGCTGCGCGTCGTCGGTCGTGTAGACGCCGCGGATCTGGTGGCGCGTCGTGTGCGGCTTGTCCGAGACGATTGCGACCTTCGAGCCGGTGAGCGCGTTGACGAGCGTCGACTTGCCGACGTTCGGCCGGCCGGCGACGGCGACGAAGCCCGACTTCATCCGGGGAGGTTCCACGTGTCCGGCAGCAGGCCCTCCGCCGTGTACGTGGCGATCGTTCCGTCCTCACGCCGGAACGAGACCTCCGGGACGCGCCATTCGTACAGCCACTGCCGGCAGCCACCGCACGGCGACGCCGTGATGCCGACCGCCGCGATGTCGCCGGGCCGGTAGCCCGCGGTCGCTGCGGCGGCGATTGCCGTCTTCTCGGCGCACTGGGTCAGTGGGTACGCCGCGTTCTCGACGTTCACGCCGGCGAACTCCGTGCCGTCGGTCATGCGCACGACAACTCCCACCTTGTAGTTCGAGTACGGGGCGTACGCCTTCGCCGCTGCCCGGTGAGCTTTCTCGACGAGCTCGCTCACGAGAACACCTGGAAGACGACGAGCGTCGCGAGCGCGCCGACGAGCGCGCCGTAGGTGACTTCGAGCGCCGAGTGCACCCCCGACTCGACACGGGTCTGCGCAACGAGGAACGCGAGGATCAGGGAGACGGAGGAGATGACGAAGCGGTCGTTGGCGCCTGCGATGTACGTGATCGCCATCCAGCCGGCAAATGCGAGCGCGGCGTGACCGGACGGGAGCCCCCCGCGCAACGGCGTGCCGCGGCCGGTGTAGGCCTTCGTCGCGATCACGGCGAACACCGTGATGACGAGCGCGACGAGCGTCAGCTCGAACGGCGCCTGACGGAGACGGTCGAGGAGATGGGCCGAGCGGTCGGCGACCTTGCCCGCGAACACGAGGTAACCGACGGCGAGCGCGTTCACGGACGCGATCAGCACCGCACCTGCAGCGATGTCCTTCGCGAGCTTCGCCATCGGATCGAACGACGTCGTCGCGATGTCGATCGCGTGCTCGACGCCGGTGTTCAGCATCTCGGCGATCAGCACGAACGTGATCGAGATCAGGAGCGCGATCAGCTCGAGCTTCGTCACGTTCGCGATCAGCGCGGCGATCAGCACGACGAACGCGACCGCGAAGTGGATGCGCATGTTCCGCTGCGTGCGCAGCACGTGGACGATCCCCTCGGCCGCATAGTTGAACGAGTCGAAGACCGTGGGTGCCCGCCGTGCGCTCATGCCAGGAGCTCCCGCTCGCGCGCTTCCATCTCCGCGCCGTGGTCGTAGCCGAGCAGGTGCAGCAGCCCGTGCGTCAGCGGCCAGCGCCATTCCTCCTGCACGACCTCCGGGCACAGCACGACGTCGCCGAGCGCGCGCGGCACGCCCTCGGGCACCTCGTCGCGCCCGTCGATCGGGAACGACAGGACGTCAGTCGCCTCGTCGATCCCCAGGTGCTCGCGCTTCAGCCCGCGCATCTCGTCCGCGCCGACGAAGGCGATGCCGAGCTCGCCGTCCTCGATGCCCTCGGCGCGCAGGACGCGACCGGCGAGCTCGACCGCGCCCGCCTCGTCGACCTGCTCGCCGCTCCGATTCTCAACGTCGACCGTGATCACCGGTTCCGCTCGTCCGTGTGCTCCTTGTAGGCCTCGACGATCCGCTGCACGAGCTTGTGCCGCACGACGTCCTTGTGCCCGAACTCCACGAACTCGATCCCTTCGATGTTCTGCAGCACGTCGCGCACGTGTACGAGGCCCGACCGCGACTCGCGCGGCAGGTCGATCTGCGTGATGTCGCCGGTGACGACGACCTTCGAGCCGAAGCCGAGTCGCGTCAGGAACATCTGCATCTGCTCGGGCGAGGTGTTCTGCGCCTCGTCGAGGATGATGAAGCTGTCGTTCAACGTACGGCCGCGGAGAAAGGCGAGCGGCGCGACCTCGACCGTTCCGCGCTCCAGCAGATTGTTTGCCTTGTCGGGATCCATCATGTCGTAGAGCGCGTCGAACAACGGCCGCATGTACGGGTCGACCTTCGCCATCAGGTCGCCCGGCAGGAACCCGAGCCGTTCGCCGGCTTCGACGGCAGGGCGCGTGAGGATGATGCGCGCGACCTCGCGCTCGTGCAGCGCAGCGACCGCCGCCGCCATCGCGAGGTAGGTCTTCCCCGTGCCTGCGGGCCCGATCCCGAACGTGACCGTCCTGCGCCGGATCGCGTCCACGTAGCGCTTCTGGGTGACCGTCTTCGGCGCGATCTTCTTGCCGCGATGGCGCCAGACGACAGCGTCGAACACCTCACGCACGTCCTGCCCGGCCTCCAGCGTGCCGAGCACGGCGTCGACCGTGTGCGAGCCGATCTGGTGGCCGCCCTCGACGAGCTCCACGAGCTCGTCGATCACCGTGCGTGCGTTCTCGACGTGCCGCTCGTCGCCTTCGAGGGTCAGCTGGTTCCCGCGCAGGCGCACGGTGCACTGCAGCCGCTCCCTCAGCGCGTCCAGCACGCCGTCCGAGATCCCGGCCAGCTCGGCCGCGACGGCGTTCGATACCTCAACTGTTTCCTGCATCACCGTCCAGTGTAGGTTGCCGAAGTGGAGTGGAAGTGGTGGACATTGCTGGCGGTTTGCACCGCCACGTTCATGCTGCTGCTCGACATCACGATCGTGAACGTCGCCCTCCCCGCGATCAAGAACGCCCTGCACGCCTCGTTCTCCGATCTCCAGTGGGTGATCGACGCCTACGCGCTGGCCCTCGCGGTCTGCGTCCTGACCGCCGGGTCGCTGGCCGATCTCTTCGGCCGAAAGCGGCTCTTCCTAATCGGGGTCGTCCTCTTCACGGTCGCCTCGACGGCCTGCGGGGCCGCGAACGACGCGCTCTTCCTGATCATCGCCCGCGGCGTCCAGGGCCTCGGCGGGGCGATCATGTTCGCGACCGCTCTGGCTCTGATCTCCCAGGAGTTCCACGGCCGCGAGCGCGGCACCGCCTTCGGGATCTGGGGCGCGACGATCGGCGCAGCCGTCGCGATCGGCCCGCTGGCCGGCGGCGCGCTCACGGAGTGGCTCTCGTGGCGCTGGATCTTCCTCGTCAACATCCCGATCGGGATCGCGGCCGTCGTGCTCTCGATGCGCGTGCTACGCGAGTCGAGCGACCCCGAGCACAGCCGGCTCGACCCCGTTGGTCTCGTCACGCTCACCGTAGGGCTCCTGTGCCTGATCCTCGCGCTGATCGAGGGCAACAACCATGGCTGGACGAGTGGGTTGATCCTCGCGCTGATCGCCGGCGCCGTCGTGTTCCTCGGCCTGTTCGTCGCCGCGCAGGCGCTGGAGCACACGACGATGGTCGACCTCTCACTCTTCACCCGGCCGGCGTTCGTGGGCGCCCAGACGACTGCGTTCGCCATCTCGTCCTCGATGTTCGCGATGTTCCTCTACCTCACGCTCTATCTGCAGAACGTCCTCGGCCTCTCGCCGCTCGCGACCGGCGTGCGCTTCCTCCCGCTCAGCGTCGTCTCGTTCTTCGCGGCCCCGCTTGCGGGGCGCCTCTCGGCGCGGTTTGCGGTGCGCTACCTCCTCGGCTTTGGCCTCGCGCTGAACGCGCTCGCGATGTGGCTGATGAGCCGCGTCACTGCTGGTTCGCACTGGACCGTCTTGTTACCGGGCTTCATCGTCGGCGGGATCGGCATCGGCTTCGTGAACGCGCCGCTCGCGGCGACGGCCGTCTCGACCGTGCGTGTCGAGCGCGCCGGCATGGCGTCGGGCATCAACAACACGTTCCGGCAGATCGGCATCGCCACGGGCATCGCTGCGCTCGGGGCGATCTTCGCGTCGAAGGTCGACCCGCGCGCGTTCGCTCCTCATCCGAGCTCGGCGGCCGCGGCGTCGTTCGTGCACGGCCTGCACGAGATCCTGCTCGTCGGCGCGGCGGTCGCGGCGGTCGGCGCGGTGCTCGCAGTCGTGCTGGTGCGGCCGCAGGACTTCGTGGCGTCAGGCCCGCAGGTCCAGGCGGCCTGAGAACGCGCGCACCGCGTTCCCGACCGGCTCGAGATCCGCTGGTCGCGCGAGGCCGTGGTCGGCACCCGGTATCACCGCGACATCGCCCAGCTCGCGTGCGATCGCTTCGTCCCAGGCCGGGTCGTTCGGCCCTCCGACGAACAGCGACGGCGCCGTGCGCGCGCGCAACGCGTCGACGACGGAGGCGCTGGTCAGGAGCGGCGTGAGCCACACCGCGGGGACGTCGATCGGAGCGCCGAACGTCCCGAGCGATTTCGCGATCAGCAGGTCCGCGCCGCCGGCGTAGGCGATCGCCGCCTCGGCCCGCTCGCGCACGAACTCCCACACGCTCTCTGAATCGTCGAGGTACTCCCACCAGAGGAGCACGACGCGCCAGTTCTCCGCGAGAAGCGGTGCATACGCGAACCACACCGCCGGCATGCCGGCCAGCATCCGGCCGGGCAGAACGATCGCCGTCGGGCCGTCGCCTGCGTAGTCGTATGCGGGACAGACGCCGAGGTCGACCCGCTCGATCACGCGAGCTTCTCGCGAACGAGCTGGCTCACCGCCGATCCGTCGGCTCGGCCTGCGATCTGCGGCATCACGTCCGCCATCACGCGGCCCATGTCGCGCATGCTCGTCGCTTTGTTCTCGGCGATCGCGTCGTCGACGATCCGCTCGAGGTCGTCCTCGGAGAGCGGCTCGGGCATGAACTCCTCGAGGATCGCGAGCTCGGCCTCTTCCTTCGCGGCCTGCTCCTCGCGGCCACCGCTCCGGAACGCCTCCGCGGCCTCGACGCGCTTCTTCCGCTCGCGCTGCAGCACCTGGAGCTCCTCGTCGTCGGAGAGCGGGCGCAGCAGGTCCTTCTCGGCCGACTTGAGGCTCGAGAGGATGAGGCGCAGGGCATCGCGCCGTTCGTTGTCGTGCGCGCGCATCGCGTCGCGGACTTCTTCCTCGAGTGCGGTGATCAGCGTCATCGGCCGCCAAGGATATGCCAGTGGAGGTGAAACACCGTCTGACCTGCCGTCGGCCCGACGTTCACGACGACCTGGTAGTCGGTCAGGCCGGCCTTCGCCGCGGTCTCGGCGACGAACTCCAGCATGCGCTTCGACTCGTCGACATCGAACTCTGCGATGTCGCGGAAGGTGTCGATGTGGTGCTCGGGCAGGACGAGGATGTGCACCGGCGCCTGCGGGTTGATGTCGTTGATCGCGACGAAGCCGTCAGACGCATTCACGTGGCCGCCTTCGCGGAAGAGGGTGCAGAAGAGACAGTCCTCACGCTGCGTGGGCAAGGATCCCCTCCTCCGTCACGGCTTTCGCCTTCACGCGCACGAGCTCACCGACGGGCGCGTCGACGAGCCAGGGCGTGTAGTCGTCGCCGTAGCCGCG
>CAZDEX010000012.1:12192-18424 GCA_964504405.1 uncultured Gaiellales bacterium
CGCAGGTACGTGTCGACCGTGTAGCGGCGGCGCATCGCACGCAGCACGCCGTCGTCGCCCGACTGCAGCGGCACGTGCAGATGCTTCGCGACGGTCGGCGCCTCGCGCAGCGCGGCGATCAGCGCGTCGTCGACGTGGTTGATCTCGATCGAGCTGAGGCGCAGCCGCTCGAGTCCGGTCGTCTCCCCCGCCTCGCGCACGAGCCGCGGCAGGTCGTACCCCGCCTGCCGGTCGCGGAAGCAGCCGAGGTTGATCCCGGTGAGCACGATCTCGCGATGGCCCTGGTCGACGCGGCGGCGGATCTCGTTCAGCACGGCATCCGCGGCGCGGCTGCGCGAAGCGCCGCGCACGAGCGGGATGACGCAGAAGTTGCACGAGAACGAACAGCCGTCCTGGATCTTCACGAACGCACGCACGCGATCAATGCGCGCGTCGGCCTGCACGCAGCCGATCGCGCCGACGTCGCCCGCCACGAACGCCGCCGTCTCCTCGCTGCGCTTCGCGACGACCGTCACGTTGTCGGGCAGCCCGGCGAACGCGTCGAGCAGATTCGCACCGCAGCCGGTGACGTAGACGCGGTCGTGCGCACGCGCGGCGCGCGCTGCGGCCTTGCGGCTCTTCGCGGCCGCCTCGTTCGTGACGCAGCACGTGCTGATCACCGCGACGTCGGCGTCGGCCCGTTCTTCGTGGCCGTCGCGCAGGAGCGCCTCGCGCACCTCGTGCACGTCGGCGTGGGAGACCTTGCAGCCGAGGAAGTCGACCCGGAACGTCGCCATGCGCCGGATGTTAAGGGCTGTCAGTCAGGAAGCAATGTGACGAGACGCTCGAAGAACAACCTCTTCTGCTCCCCCGTCATCCCGGCGGCCTTCGCCCGAACGTATTCGCGCCGCAGATCGGGATTGGCGAGCAACAGATCCCACGCGCGTCGATGGTGCGCGTCGCCGACGGATCCGGGTCTCGTGATCACGATGTCGACCTGCGGCGGTCCGGGTTCGCGAAAGGCTGCCCAGTCAGGACGCCACTCGTCTTCGTAGAGCGGTGGGTAGACGCTGCGCAGTCGCCCGGCTGCGTCCTGCACGTCGCGGACGAGCACGACGAGGTCCACGTCGTGTCCGTCGAATTCGTCGAGCAGCGTGCTGCCCGAGAGGCCCACGTCCGCGCCGGCGACGAGGAGCTCGATACGCGCCCGGTGCGCCTCGACGAGCTGTTGGATCTCCCGCGGGATCACGCGCGCCGGTACACGTCCGACGCCCACCCGTCGAGCGTGCTGCGCTTCACGTGCTCGAAGCCGGGGAGACGCGGCAGCTCGTGCTCGAAGTAGCCGGACGTGACGAGCGTCTGCGCATCGGTGCGCGGAGCCAGCGCCTCGACGGACTGGAGCGAGATGTTCGCGACGACGAGCGCAGAGCTCGGCAGCTGCTCGTCGCCCGCGACGAGCCGCGCGTCGACGGACACGCCGTTCACGAGCGCGTTCTCACGCGTCGCCTCGATCGACGGCTCCTCGATGTCGACGCCGAGCACCGGCGAGAATCCGAGCAGCGCGGCGGCGATCGCGAGCACGCCCGATCCGCAGCCCACGTCGAGCAGCGGGCCAGGCTCGAGCTCCTGCAGGGTCTGCAAGCAGAGCTGCGTCGTCTGGTGCGAGCCCGTGCCGAAGGCGCGTCCCGGATCGACGACCACGACGAGGGCGTCGGCCGGCGGCGTCTCCCACGGCGGGCCGACCCAGAGGCGGCCGACGCGGACAGGCCGATGGAACGCGCGCCACCGGTCCTCCCACCCCTCTTCGACGTCGGCGCTGCGGCCGTTCCCGAAGAACGCCCAGAAGCGCTCCTCGCCTGCGGCGTCGGTGTACGCCGCGAGCTCCGTCCCCTGCGCCTTGTCGACCTCCTCGAAGCCCTGCGGGAAGAGCTCGATCATCGTCGCACGCACCTCTTCGAGACGGTCGTGGCCGACCTCGATCGAGACTCTGCGCAGGCTGCTCGGGGTCGACGCGCTCAGCGGAACGCGCTCTTCAGCTTCTCGAAGAAGCTCTCGTCGGTGCGATACGTGTTGTCGTCGCTCACCGCCTCGAACTCCTCGAGGAGGCGGCGCTGCTCGGGGGTGACGTGTCGCGGCACGGCCACGTTGACGAGCACGCGATGGTCGCCGCGCCCGAAGCCCTGCAGCACGGGCATGCCCTTGCCGCGCAGGAGCCGCGACTCGCCGGGCTGGACGCCCGCCGGCAGCTCGAGATCGAGCTCCCCGTCGAGCGTCTCGATCTTCACCGACGCGCCGAGTGCCGCCTGCACGATCGTCAGGTCGACCTGCGAGTAGATGTCGTTGCCCTCGCGTACGAAGCGCGGGTCGGGCTTCACATGGACGAGCACGTAGACGTCGCCCGCACGGCCGCCGAGCGTGCCGGCGTGACCTTCGCCCGAGAGCCG
Organism: uncultured Gaiellales bacterium; assembly: GCA_964504405.1. Lineage (GTDB taxonomy): Bacteria > Actinomycetota > Thermoleophilia > Gaiellales > Gaiellaceae > PALSA-600. Next base: position 14,616 of record CAZDEX010000012.1, read on the forward strand.
GATGCGCTGGCCGTCGTGGATGCCCGGTGGAATGTCGACGTTCAGCTCGCGCTGCTCGATCGTGCGGCCCGCGCCGTCGCACGCCTTGCAGGGATGCTCGATGATCACGCCACGGCCGCCGCATTCGGGGCACGCCTGCGTGCGCACGAACTCGCCGAAGATGCTGCGCGAGACCTGGTGCAGGCGGCCGCTGCCGTCGCAGCGCTTGCACGTGAGCGGCTCGGTCCCGGGCTCGACGCCGTCGCCCTTGCATGTGGCGCACGTGACTGCGACGTCGAACGGGACGGCGACCGAGATGCCCTTCGCCGCGTCGACGAGCTCGACCTCCACCTCGGCGCCGACGTCCGCGCCGCGCGCGCGTCCGCCGCCGCGTCCGCCGCCGCCGAAGATGTCCTCGCCGAAGAACGTCGCGAACAGATCGCCGAGGTTGCTCATGTCGAAGCTCGTCGGGGAGAACCCGCCCGAGCGAAGGCCGGCGTGGCCGTAGCGGTCGTAGAGCGCGCGCCGCTCCGAGCTCGAGAGCACCTCGTAGGCCTCCGTGATCTCGCGGAAGCGCACCTCGGCCTCGGGGTGGTCGGAGACGTCCGGGTGCAGCTCGCGCGCGAGTCGGCGGAACGACTTCTTGATCGTCGTCTCGTCGGCGTCGCGCGGCACGCCGAGCAGCTCGTAGTAGTCGCGGTCGGTGGTGGCCATCAGTCCTCGGCGTAGACGTCCTCGACGAACTTCGACAACTCGTACGCGGCGGAGCGCACCGAGTGGAGCGCCTTCTCGTAGTCCATCCGCAGCGGGCCGAGCAGGCTGACGGAGCCGAGCGTCTGGTTGGCCAGCCCGTAGGTCGCACCGACGAGCGAGAGCTCGCGCAGGCCGGGCTGCTCGAGCTCTTCGCCGACGCGCGCGAAGGGCCGGCGCGGATCGAGCCGTTGCGCGAGCACGTCGAGCAGCGCGGCGCGCTTCTCGAGGGCCTCCATCAGGCTCCGGTACGCGCCGATCTCCTCGACGCGCATCTCGTCGAGGAGGCCCGCCGCTCCGCCGACGAAGAGCTGCCGGTCGTCCGCGGCGGCCTGCTCGAACGCGCCGCGCATCACGAGCAGGAACGCTCGCTCGCGCGGGCTGAGCCCCGGCTCGTCGAAGGCCTGCTTGACCTGGCGCGTGCCGATGCGGGCGCCCTCGAGCCGTTCGTTCAGGTACTCGCCTGCCCACGTGACGAGGCCCGGGTCGACCGGCTCGGGGAACGAGTAGCGCACGTTGGTCACTCCGCCGGTCGACGTGATCACGACGACCATCACGACGTCGAGCTGCAGCAGCAGCACCTCGACGTGCTTCACCGTCGCCGTCTGCGGCGCCGGCGCGGAGACGAGCGCGAGGAGGCGGGTGACCTGCGAGAGCATCTCGGTCGTCGCCTGCAGCGCGTCCTGCACCTCCGCGTGCGCGTCCGGCAGCGCGAGCCCGAGCTCCGCGGGTTGCGTCTGCGGGCGCGCCAGCAGCTCGTCGACGTACAGCCGGTAGCCAGCCTCGGTCGGGAGGCGTCCCGCCGACGTGTGCGGGTGCGTGAGCAGGCCGAGCCGCTCGAGCTCCGCGAGCTCGTACCGGACGGTCGACGGCGACACGCCGAGCCCTGCCTTCTCGACGAGCGTCTTCGAGCCGACCGGCTGCTTGGTCGCGACGTACTCCTCCACGACGAGGCGGAGAATGGCCTGCTGGCGCGGAGACAGCTCGACAGTCATGTCTCCATGGTAGGCCGTGCCGCGGCCTCCGCCGCCCGACCTCCGCCGCCTGGCCGTTACGCGAGCAGGCGAGCCGTGACGCCGCCGCCGAGGAAACGGCCGCGCTTCGTCAGCATGAGGGAGCGCTCGCCCCGGTCGACCAGCCCGCCGGCCGCTAGGCGATCCGCCGCCGCCTGGTCGACGGCGTGCTCGAGCCCGTCGATCGGCAGCGGCTCGTCCAGCCGCAGGCCCAGCATCACGCGCTCGGTCGCGCGCACCGCGTCCGGCAGATCCTCGTGCTCCCGCGCGGGGCGGTCGCCCCGGCCGAGCGCCGCGAGGTAGCGGCCGAGCGACGGCGCGTTGCGCCAACGCCGGTTCTCGATTGTGCTGACCGCGCCCACGCCGATACCGAGGTAGTCCCGGCCGAGCCAGTAGCCGAGGTTGTGCTTCGCGCGGAGATCGCGCCGGGGGTCGATGCGGCAGAAGTTCGCCGTCTCGTACCAGCGGTAGCCCGCGTCGGTGAGCGTCTCGACGACGCGCTCGAAGTAGGTCTCCATCGACTCGGCCTGCCGTTCGAGCTCGCCTCCGTGGGCGTGCGTGAAGCGCGTTCCCGGCTTCGCTTCCAGCTCGTACGCGGAGATGTGCTCGGGCTCCAATGCCAGAGCCTCGGCAAGGTCGCGTGCGAGATCGGCGGGCCTCTGGCCCGGGATGCCGTAGATGAGGTCGAGCGAGATGTTGTCAATTCCGGCATCGCGGACAACGTGCACGGCGCGGCGGACGTCGTCGGGCTTCGCACGGCGTTCCAACACGTCCAGAAGGTGCATGTGGAACGACTGCGCGCCAATTGACACACGCGTGACACCGTTTCGTGACAGAAGGCGTGCCACTTCGGGCGAGCCGGTCTCGGGATTGAGCTCCACGGTCAGCTCGTCCGCCGGCGGAAGCGCGGCGAGCAGTCGCTCGAGCGCGGCGGGCTTCGTCAGCGTCGGCGTCCCGCCGCCGAGGTAGACCGACTCGAGGCGCGGCGCGAGCAGCCCGCGTTCGAGGGCGAGTTCCTGCAGCAGCGCATCGACGTACCGGCCGTGCTCGCCGTCGCGTCCGACCACCGTCACGAAGTCGCAGTAGCCGCAGCGCGACGCGCAGAACGGAAGGTGGACGTAGAGATGGCGGGCGCCGGTCACGATGCCGCCCGGCGCGGGCGCGCGACGAGCTCGCCGCCGCAGTTCGGGCAGACCGCGTCCATCGCGTCCGCGCACGCGACGCAGAACGTGCACTCGAACCTGCAGATGCGCGCGTCACCGCCCGGGGAGAGCGCCGTCGTGCAGCGCTCGCACTCGGTGCGCATCTCGAGCGCCAACGCCTACCTCTTCGCGGGCTCGTTGAGATTGAGCACGGCGAGGAATGCCTCCTGCGGCACCTCGACACCGCCCACGGACTTCATCCGCTTCTTGCCCTCCTTCTGCTTCTCGAGCAGCTTGCGCTTGCGCGAGATGTCGCCGCCGTAGCACTTGGCGATCACGTCCTTGCGCCGCGCCTTCACCGTCTCGCGCGCGATCACCCGCGCGCCGATCGCCGCCTGGATCGCGACATCGAACATCTGGCGCGGGATCTCCTCGCGCAGCTTCTCGACGAGCATGCGTCCGCGGTCGTAGGCGAAGTCGCGATGGACGATCAGCGAGAGCGCGTCGACGGGCTCGCCGCCGACGAGGATGTCGACGCGGGCGAGGTTGCCGGGCTGGAAGCCGGCCATGTCGTAGTCGAAGCTCGCGTAGCCGCGCGTGCGCGACTTCAATTGGTCGTAGTAGTCGAGCACGATCTCGGCGAGCGGCATCTCGTACGTCAGGTGCACGCGCTCCGGCGAGAGGTACTCCATGTGATCGAAGCGCCCGCGCCGGTCGTTGTTCAGCTCCATCACCGTGCCGACGAACTCCTTCGGGACGATGATCGAGGCCTTGATGTACGGCTCCTCCACCTCGTCGAACGCGTCGGGCAGGTCGGCGGGCGTGTGCACTTCGACCCATTCGCCGTTCATCGGCTTGACGCGATAGGCGACGTTCGGCGCCGTGACGAGCAGGTCGAGGTCGAATTCGCGCTCGAGGCGCTCGC
>CAZDEX010000013.1:0-18363 GCA_964504405.1 uncultured Gaiellales bacterium
GCCGCGTGCGCGCGTATCCCCACGAGCTGTCGGGCGGAATGCGCCAGCGGGTGATGATCGCGATGGCGCTCGCGCTCGAGCCGGAGCTCGTGATCATGGACGAGCCGACGACCGCCCTCGACGTGGTCGTGCAGCGCGAGATCCTGCAGCAGGTACGCGATCTGCAGGCGGAGATGGATTTCGCGGTGTTGTTCATCACGCACGACCTCTCGCTCCTCTTCGAGCTCGCGCATCGCGTCGCGATCATGTACGCGGGCGAAGTCGTGGAGGAAGGGCCGGCCGCGCTGCTCCGCGAAAGCGCGCGCCACCCGTACACGCAGGGCTTGATCCGCTCGTTCCCCCCGCTCACCGGGCCGCTCGAGCGTCTCACCGGCATCGCCGGCGCGCCTCCCGATCTCGCGAGCCCGCCCGCCGGCTGCCGCTTCCACCCACGCTGCCCGCACTGCGTGGACGAGGTCTCGGAGCTGCACACCTTGCAGACGACCGTACGGCCGGCACTGCGCGCCGTCGCGCCCGGCCACCGCGTCGCCTGCCATCTCGTGGAGCAGCAAAGGTGACGGTGTCGATCTCCGCGCCGCTCGAAGTACGCGGCCTGACGAAGCACTTCGCAGCCGGCGGCACCCTCCCTGGCCGCCGCAGCCAGGTGCACGCCGTCGACGACGTCACCTTTGCGCTCCGCCCCGGCACGATCACGGCGCTCGTCGGCGAGAGCGGCTCCGGCAAGAGCACGGTCGCGCGGCTCCTGCTCAAGCTCTACGACCCGACGAGCGGCACGATCTTCTACGAAGGGCGGGACGTGACGAGCGAGCGCCGGCGCAAGGACATGCTCGGCTACCGCTACCAGGTGCAGATGATCTTCCAGGACCCGTTCGGGTCGCTGAATCCCGTCAAGACCGTGCGCCACCACCTCGCACGGCCACTGCGCATCCACGGCCTCGCGCCCGGGGACGCCGTCGAGTCGCGCGTCCTCGCGCTGCTCGCGCAGGTCGGCCTGAATCCGCCTGAGAAGTACGCGAACAAGTACCCGCACGAGCTCTCGGGCGGCCAGCGCCAACGTGTCGCGATCGCGCGCGCGCTCGCCGTCCAGCCCGCGGTGCTGATCGCAGACGAGCCGACGTCCATGCTCGATGTCTCGATTCGCATCGGGATCCTCAACCTGATGGTCGACCTCAAGCGCGAGCACGACCTCGCGATGCTCTACGTCACACACGATCTCGCGAGCGCGCGCTACGTCGCCGACACGATGCTCGTCATGTACGCCGGGCAGATCGTCGAGCAGGGGCCGGCCGAAGGCGTGCTGCAGCAGCCGCTCCACCCGTACACGCAGCTGCTGCTCGCGTCGGTGCCGGACCCCTCCATGCCCGACCGTGAGCGCATCGAGATCCGAAAGGGCGTCGCCGCCGCGGCGGTCGACCCCGCGCCGGGCTGCCGGTTCGTCGACCGCTGCCCGCTGCGCATCGACGTCTGTTCCCGCATCACGCCCGAGCTGGTCGCGGCCCGCCCCGGCCAGAGCGCGCGCTGCCACGTCACTGCCCCATCACCCCAGATCCGAGAGGAACTCCACAATGTCGATTGGACCCGCTAAGGCGTTCCCCGCCGATTTCGTCTGGGGCGCCGCGACCGCGTCGTACCAGATCGAAGGCGCGGCGAACGAGGACGGTCGCGGCGAGAGCGTATGGGATCGCTTCTGCGCGACGCCGGGCAAGGTCCGGAACGGCGACAGCGGCGCGGTCGCGTGCGACTTCTACCACCTCTACCGCGACGACATCGCGCTGATGCGCGAGCTCGGGCTCGACGCGTTCCGCTTCTCGATCGCGTGGCCGCGCGTACTCCCGGAAGGACGGGGACGCGTGAACACGAAGGGCCTCGACTTCTACGACAAGCTCGTCGACGAGCTGCTCGCGAACGGGATCGCGCCGTACGTGACGCTCTTCCACTGGGACACCCCGCAGGTGCTGGAGGACGAAGGCGGCTGGTCTTCACGGTCGATCGTCGGCGCATGGGAGGAGTACGTCGAGGCGGTCTCCGGCCGGCTCGGCGATCGCGTCGGCCACTGGATCACGCACAACGAGCCTTGGGTGGTGTCCTGGGTCGGGCACGGCTGGGGCCATCACGCTCCCGGCCGCGAGTCGGACAGCGACGCGCTCGCCACCGCGCATCACCTGCTGCTCACGCACGGGCGCGCGGTCGAGATCCTGCGCCGCAACTCGCCGAGCTCCGAGGTCGGGATCACGCTCAATCTCGACACCCCCTACGCGGCGAGCGAGTCGCCGGAAGACGTCGCCGCGGCGCGCTGGGTCGACGGCTTGCACAACCGCTGGTTCCTCGATCCGATCTTCACCGGCGCGTATCCGAAGGACATGCTCGAGGCGTGGGCCGAGATCATGCCGGAGGTGGACGACGGCGACCTGGAGACGATCGCCGCGCCGATCGACTTCCTCGGAGTGAACAACTACACCTCGCCGCTCGTCGCGGCCGACGACAATGGCGGTCGCTCGCAGATAGTGCGCCGCAACGACGTCGATCGCACCGACATGGGCTGGGAGGTCGTACCGGAGGGCCTGCGCGACCTGCTGCTGCGCCTCGACCGCGACTACGCACCGAAGGCGATCTACGTCACCGAGAACGGCGCGGCGTATCCCGACGTGCGCGGTCACGACGGCAGCGTGAGCGACCCGGAGCGGCAGTCGTACCTCGACCGCTACCTCGCGGGTGCCGCGGCTGCGGTCGCGCAGGGCGTCCCGCTGCGCGGGTATTTCGCGTGGTCGCTGCTCGACAACTTCGAGTGGGCGTGGGGCTACTGGAAGCGCTTCGGGCTGATCTTCATCGAATACTCGACGCTCGAGCGCGTGCCCAAGGGCAGCTTCTACTGGTATCGCGACTTCATTGAGGCGCAGCGCGACCAGAAGGAAGCAGCGGCGTAGCTACTGCGCAGACGAGCGGGCCCAGAGATTGACGCCCGTGTCGCTCGCGTAGCGGTCGATCTCCTGGAGCTCGTCCTGCGAGAAGTCGAGGCGCTCGAGCGCCCCGAGCGAGTCCTCGAGCTGCGCGACGCTGGACGCGCCGATCAGCGCCGAGGTGACGCGCGCGTCGCGCAGCGCCCAGGCGAGCGCCATCTGCGCGAGCGACTGTCCGCGCCGCTGCGCGATCGCGTTCAGCGCGGTGATCTTCTCGAGCGCCTCGTCGGTCAGCAGGTCGGGTGAGAGTGACGAGTTCGCGGCCATGCGCGAGCTCTTCGGGACCCCGTTCAGGTACTTGTCGGTGAGCATCCCCTGCGCGAGCGGCGAGAAGACGATGCAGCCGACACCGAGCTCGCCCAGCGTGTCGAGCAGGTCGGGCTCGATCCAGCGGTTGAGCATCGAGTACGACGGCTGGTGGATGAGGAGCGGCGTGCCGAGCTCGCGCAGGATCGCCTCGGCCTCCCGCGTCTTCTCGGGGGAGTACGACGAGATACCGGCGTAGAGCGCCTTGCCGGCGCGAACCGCGCTGTCGAGCGCGCCCATCGTCTCCTCGAGCGGCGTGTCCGGATCGAAGCGGTGTGAGTAGAAGATGTCGACGTAGTCGAGCCCCATGCGCTCGAGCGACTGATCGAGCGAGGCGAGCAGGTACTTGCGTGACCCCCACTCGCCGTACGGCCCCGGCCACATGTCGTAGCCCGCCTTCGTCGAGATCACGAGCTCGTCGCGGAACGGCCGCAGGTCGCGCTCCAGAATCTTTCCGAACGTCTTCTCCGCCGACCCGTACGGCGGCCCGTAGTTGTTCGCGAGGTCGAAATGCGTGACACCGAGGTCGAATGCGCGCAGGGCGATCTCGCGTCCCTCGTCCACACGGCCCTTGCCGAAGTTGTGCCAGAGGCCGAGCGAGATCGCGGGGAGCTTGAGCCCCCACTTGCCGCTCTTGCGGTAGTGCATCCGCCCATAGCGGTCGGAGGCGGGCTCGAACGTCACGACCCCATCATTGCTGACGGGGCCGCGACGAAGCGAAGGGGGAAATGAGGCGGCGACGAACCGCGGCAGGCATGCGGGCCCGTCGCCGCCACGGGCACAGGAGACCAGCCGCAACCTTGCAGCCGCCTGACTAAGAGGAGCCTTAATGGACGTGAAGGTGCTCGGCGCGCAGAGCCCGCTCCGGCAACTCGATCGCGAGGAGCGCAGCGAGGGCCGTCGTGATCGGGACGGCCGCAATCAGCCCGATCGAGCCGACGAGCGTCGCGATCACCGGGGCGGCGACAACCTCGCTGTTCACCGCGCTCCCCAAGGAGGTCCCGCCGAGGCTGAAGATGATCAGGACGGGGAGCGCCGCTCCGGTGTACGCGAGGACGAGCGTGTTCACGGTCGCGGCGATGTGATCGCGCCCGACCGAGGTCGCGTGGGTCACGAGCCCCTTCCACCGCAACGCCGGGTTCGCGCGCCGGAGGGCGAGGACCGTCGAGGCTTGCGTCACGGTTGTGTCGCCGAGCACGCCGAGGGCGCCGATCACCATGCCGGCGAGGAGCAGACCGCGAATCGAGACGTGTGTCGTCGACTGCAGATAGACCGCCTCGTCCGTCGTGAGGCCGCTCAGATGCGCGAGCGAGGTGAAGAGAGCCGCCAGCCCCAGCGTCAGCAGGAGCGCGCCGGCGGTGCCGAGGCACGCCGCAAGCGATTTCGCGCCACCGCCGTGCACGAGCGGGATCGTCGCGAGCATCACCCCGAGCGCGCCGAAGGCGGCGACCTGCAACGGCGGGCGTCCGTCGGTGATCGCGGGGACGACGAAGAAGACAACCGTGGCGAGGCTCGCTGTGAGCCCTGCGAGCGCCCGCAGCCCGCGCAGCCGCCCCGCGCCGACCACGACGAGGCCGAACACCGCGAGCAGCCACAGCATTGGGCCCTGTCGCTGAAAGTCGGAGAAGGAGTACGGCGGAACCTTGATGCCGTTCAGCTGCGCGTTCGGGGGGAGCGGGTTCCTGTAGACGAGCACCTTGTCGCCGAGCGAGAGCTTCGCGTCGCTCCCGGTGTCACCGAAGCGAATCGTCTGTCGGCTTCCCTTGTCCTTGCCGCCGTCGATGCGCACGGTGACGTTGCTGCAGTTCCGCGCGCCCGGCGCCTCGCAGCGCACGACTTGGAGCCCGGTGACCGTCGCGCCGACCGTCTTCGGCTGCTTGAACTGACCGCCGTTCACCGTCCGGTGATGCGGCCAGTTCTCGACGATCCCGAGAACCGTCGTCCCGACGAGGACCGCGAACACCGTCGCCAGTGCAAGGACGACGAGCGTCGAGCGGGCGTCGTTATCCACGGTCCCGAGCATAGGAGACGGCTCGGGCGGCGAGGTAGAACGCGAACGAGATCGCGCTGATGAAGAAGCTCGTCGGCCATGACTTCGCGAGCGAGAGGAGGATGCCGCCTTCCGTGGCGACGAGCGCGATCCCGATGCTCAACGCGACCGTCAGGCCCGGCCGCACGGTGAGCCGCTGCGCGGCGGCTGCCGGAGTGATCACGAGGGTCAGGACGAGCAGCACCCCGACGACCTGGATCGCTTCCGCGGTCGTGAGGGCGACGAGCAGGAAGACCGCGACGGTCAGCGGGCCCACCGGTACGCCGCGCGACCTCGCCACCTCGGGATCGACACCGGAGAAGTAGAGCGGCCGCCACAGCGCGACGACCGCCGCGACGACGATCGCGGCAACGATTGCGAGATCGCGGAGCCGTGCGTCGTCGACGCCCACGATGCTCCCGAAGAGCAGGTTCGTCGCGGTGGTCGCATACCCCTGGTAGAGCGCGAGGAACAGCACCCCGAGCCCGAGGCCGAACGCGAGCACCGCGCCGATCGCGCTGTCGTGCTCGCGTCCGCGCAGTGAGAGGGCGCCGAGGACGGCGCCGACCGCGACGGAGCCGCCGATCATCCCCAGCACCGGATCGATCCCGATCACGAGCGCGCCGGTCGCACCGGTGAAGCCGAGCTCCGAGATGGCGTGCACCGCGAAGCTGAGCCCCCGCATCACCACGAACACGCCGATCGTTCCGGCGACGACCGCGACGATCGCACCGGCGATCAGCGCGGTGTGGACGAAGTGCTGTCCGAGGAGCTCAGTGAACATGGTGGACGTGCTCCGCATCGGGGGTGCCGACGACCACGACGCGGCCGCGCACCTTCAGCACGTCGATCTCCGTTCCGTAGAGCTGCGAGAGCGTGTCGGAGTTGAGAACGTCGTCGGTCGCACCGATCGCCCAGCCGTCGGGGCCGAGGTACAGCACGCGGTCGACGACGTGCAGGATCGGGTTGACGTCGTGCGTGACGAAGACGACGGGCGTTCCGGCCGCGCGCCGGCGCTCGTCGAGCAGTTGCACGATCACCTGCTGATACGCGAGGTCGAGTGACAGCAACGGCTCGTCGGCGAGCAGCAGGTGCGGGTCGGAGACGAGCGCCTGCGCGACGCGAAGGCGCTGTTGCTCGCCGCCCGAGAGTACGCCGATCGGACGGTCGGCGAGCGCGGAGGCGCCGACGGCCGCGATCGCGTCGGCGACCCGCCGGCGCTCCTCTACGTCGAGCCGGCCGACACCCCAGCGATGGCCGTCGAGCCCGAAGCGCACGAGGTCGCGGCCGCGCAGTGGCAGGTCGCGATCGAACACGCGCTGCTGCGGCACGTAGCCGACGCGGTCGCGGTCGAGCACGACGCGGCCGCTGCTCGGCTCGAGTTGTCCGAGCAGCACGCGCAGGAGCGAGGTCTTGCCCGCGCCGTTCGGGCCGAGGACGGCCAGGAACTCGCCCGGGGCGAGCTCGAAGCTCAGGTCGTGCCAGAGCTCGCGGTCTCCGAAGCGGAGCCCGAGATTCTCGACCGCGACGACGCTCACGATGCGAGCGCCCGCGTCAGCGCCGCGATCTGGCCGAGCTGCCACGCCTGGTAGGTCGTGTTCGCCGGGAGCGTCTCGGTCACCGGAACGACGGCGATCTTTTCGCGGAGCGCGAGCTTGCGCAGCTGCGAGGTGATGGGCGAGACCGCTTGGCGGTTGTAGATGAGCGCCTTCACCTCGTGCCGTCTCAGGAGCGCGTTCATCGCCGAGAGTGCGCCCGCCGACGGCTCGCTCCCCTCTTGAATCTGCAACGTGAACGACGCCGGCGCGAGGTTGCGCAGCCCGGCTGCCGCCACGAGGTAGCCCGGCACCGGCTCCGTGTAGGCGACAGGCGCTCCCGCAGGAAGCGCGTGCAAGGCGGCGATTACGCGCGCGAGCGATCCGTCGAAGCGCCGCTCGCCCGCGCGGTACGCCTCCGCGTGCTTCGGGTCGGCCGCGATCAGCGCGCGGGCGATAGCCGCCGCGACGGCCGGCATGCGCGGCACGTCGTACCAGAGGTGCGGATTGGCGGTGTGCGGGATGACGTCGGCCACGACGAGCACACGCCGTTTCGAGCTCGGCGCAACGCGCTCGAGCTTCGTCATGAAGTCGTCGTAGCCGAGCCCGTTCTGCACGACGACGCTCGCCGTCGACACGGCGAGGCCGTTCGCCGTGCCGGGCTCGAAGAGGTGGGGATCCGCGTTCGGGTCGCTGAGGATCGACGTGACCGCGACGTGGGCGCCGCCGATCTGGTGGACGACGTCGCCGTACACGTTGGTCGACGCGACCACCTGCAGCGCGTTGCCCCTGGCCCCGCCACCGCCGCAGGCGGCGAGCACGCATGCGAGCGCTGAGATGAGAACGATTCTCGCCATTGGCCTGCGCACGATAACGATTCTCGTTATCATCACGCAAATGGGGCCTTGGTCAGAGGACGCGGCGGAGCGCCTGCGCGCGGCCGGCTATCGGAGCGGCGCGGCGCGGGCGGCGGTGATCGGCCTCCTCGAAGGTGAGGATTGCTGTGTCTCCGCGGCGGACGTACACGGCTCGCTGCGCGGAGGGATCGGCATCGCGAGTGTCTACCGCGTGCTCGAGTCCCTACACGAGGTCGGCTCGGTCCGCCGCGTCGACGTCGGCGACGGCGTGGCGCGCTACGAGCCCGTGCGCGAGGAGCACCACCATCACCTCGTCTGCACCGAGTGCGGGAAGGTCGAGGCGTTCGACGACCCCGAGCTCGAGCGTGCGATCCGGCGCGTCGAGGCGAAGAGCGGCTACGCCGTCGAGATGCACGACGTGGTCCTGCAGGGCGCCTGCGACACCTGCCGCGACTGATGCTCTTCGCAGGACTGGGTGCAGCGCTCGTCGCGGCGAGCTTGTTCAACGTGGGCGTCGCGCTCCAGGCGATCGAGGCGCGGAAGTCGCCGAAAGGCCTCGGGCTGAAGCTGGGGATCATCGGCCACCTCCTGCGGCGGCCGCTCTGGCTCCTCGGGATCGTGCTCGAGCTCGTCGGGATCGGCCCCCAGCTCCTCGCGCTCAACTGGGCGCCGTTCGCGGTCGTGCAGACGGCGCTCGCCGCGGGGCTGATCCTCCTCGTGTTCATCGGTGTCCGCTTCCTCGGCGAGCGGGTCGACCGCCGCACGCTCGCAGGTGTCGGCCTGCTGATCGCCGGGGTCGCTCTCGTCTCCTGGGCCGCGCCGGCGCATTCGGAGGGACATCGCGGAGGGATCGCGCTGATCGCCGTGGTGGGCGCGACGGCGCTGCTCGCACTCGCACCGTTCGCACTGAGGAACGTCGGCGGGAACCGCGGCTTGATCCTCGTGTTCGCCTCGGGCGTCGCCTTCGCAGGAACGAACATCGCGACGAAGCTGGGCAGCGACGACGCCGGCCTCGGCCACTGGCCGAACGCCGTCGCGTGGGGCGTCGTCGCGATCGCGCTCGGGGTCGTGGCGACGATCACGGGCATGACGGCCTTCCAGAAGTGCGCCGCGACGGTTGCCGTCCCGATCTCGACGGCGGTGCAGACGTTCCTCCCGATCCTGCTCGAGCCGATCTTCCTGCGCGAGCACTACCGGTCGCTGACGACGCAGGCGCTGCCGATCGCGGCGGGCGTGCTGATCGCCGCGATCGGCGTGACGCTCGTCGGCAGCGACCCCAACGTCGCCAAGCTCGCCTCCGGCGGCTGACGGTTCTTCGCGGCCCGCGCCGACGATGTAGGCAGGATGCGGAATCGCCGAGATCTGGGATCCCGTGCCGGACCTGCGTGCCGCCGCCGTTTTGGGCCGCGCGCTGCGCGCGCTTCCCTATACGGAGGAGTCGGTCGAGGAGCTGCTCGGCGAAGACGGCCCCGCGGCGGGGCTGAGCGACGTCCCGGTCTTCGACCGGCGGCTGCCCGACTCGCCGCTCGCGAACGCGCTGCGCCTCCTGCTCCTGCAGCTCCCGATCTCGCGCGAGGACGCGCTGAGCGCGTTCTACGAGGACGGGCTCGACGCGCTGCTGACGATCGGCATCGCGCGCGCCGACGGCGACACCATCGTTCCGCGCGGGCGCATCGTTCCCGCCGAGGGGCTGCTGCTCTCGTTCGACGGCTTCACGCAGGGCGACGACGATCCGCCCGGCTGGGTCGCGAGCTACACGCCGACGGCCTCGTGGCTCGCCGCGCTCACGCCGCGGAGGCGCGTGCGGCGCGCGCTCGACATCGGCACCGGCAGCGGCGCGCAGGCGCTGATCGCGACGCGCCACGCGGACGAGGTCATCGCGACCGACGTCAACCAGCGCGCGCTGCATTTCACCGCGATCAGCGCGGCCATGAATGGGATCGAGAATCTGGAGGTGCGCCTCGGCAGCCTCTTCGAGCCCGTGGAGGGCGAGCAGTTCGACCTGATCACGTGCAACGCGCCGTACGTCGTGTCGCCGGAAGACCGCTGGCAGTACCGCGACGCGGCGGGGTTCGAGGCAGACCAGCTCTCGCAGACGCTCGTGCGCGAGCTGCCACGCCATCTCGCACCCGACGGCTATGCATCGATGCTCGTCAGCTGGCTCGCCGAGTCGGCGGACGATCCGGACGTGCGCATCGACGAGTGGCTGCAGGACAACGGCTGCGACGCGTGGGTGATCGCGCTGAGCGGCGCCGACCCGCTCGACCACGCCGCAGGATGGAACGAGCACCTCGCGACCGACCCCGATGCCTACGGCGAAGCGCTCGACCGTTGGACCGTCTATTTCGCGGAGCTCGGCGTCGGTTGGATCAGCGAGGGCGCGGTGCTGCTGCACAAGCGCCCCGGCGAGGTGCACATGATCCGAACCGATTTTGCCGAGGAGGACGAGCTCGAGTTCGCGGGCGACCAGATCCTGCGCGTCTTCGACGCGCTCGCGCTCGTCTCGGACATCGACGACCCGACGGAGCTCCTCGACACGCGGCTCTCACTCGCCGACGAGGCGCAGATCGAGTACACGGCGGACGAGGACGGCGCGCACGTCGTGCTCGAGGAGGGAACGTGGCCGTCACTCGACGTCGCCGACGAGACTGCCGACATCCTCGGTGAGCTCGACGGCCGCACGACGCTCGCGGAGGCGATCGACCGCGCGCGCGTGCCGCGCCGGCGCTCGACCCTCGAGGAGCTCCAGGAGCTCCTCGAGCTCGGGATGCTCGAACTGCACCGTTGACCTCGACCGCCGACCTGGTCGATGAGCATCCGCACGCCGGCGCTGCGGATCGAGGCCCGGGCGCGCGTCTCATGAGCGACGACGACCGCGCCGTCGTTCTTTAGCCGCAACGAGCGGCAAAAACATCTCGTGGACCCCTTGCGGGTGTGACCCGTTCCGTCATACATTGCGGATCCCGCAGGGCACGGAGCGCGAGTAGGTCGAAGCTTCCGGAGCGGTCGTGAAGGGCGCAAGCCCGGAACGGTTGGTTCGGAGGTGGACGAAAGCGCCACCGGCCCGGCGGGATTTTTCATGGACCGCGTCACGCGGAGTCGAGGAAGGCACGCACCTCGTCCGGCGTGCGCAGGCGAACGACGCGCAGGCCTGCGAGCGCGTCGGGCCATTCGCGCCGGCGGCGCACGTGCGAGCGAAACGCATAGAGAAACAGCGACTCGCGCCCCCACACCGCCGAGGCGAGTGTCTCGCGGTTGCCGTTCCAGAGCTCTTCGCGGCCGCGAAGCCGGCGGATCGTGCGCCGGACGAGCCGCGGGAACCACACGCGAATCGGCAGGTCGAGCCAGACGACCACGTCGGCCGACCGCACCACGAGATCGCCGATCTTGTGCCAGTACGTCCCGTCGATCACCCAGCCGTCCGACTCGAGCACCTCGGCGAGCTGCTCGCGCAGCTCGTCGTCGGGGATCTCGGTCCAGCCGGGCCCGTGGACGAGCGCGTCGAGCTCGACGAACGGAACGTCCCAGCGGCGCGCGAGCTCGGCGCCGAACGTCGACTTCCCGTTACCGCTCGCACTCGCGATCACGGCCGCTCTCCGCCCCATAGGCGGATCTTGGCCCCCGGGAGCAAAGGCGTGCTCCCGGGGGCCGTGCGTCAGCTCGTCGCTCAGGTGCGGCTGCCGAGCGTGACGGAGAGCGTCTTCGACGAGCCGCCACGCGTGATCGTCAGCGTGATCTTGTCGCCGGGCTTGTGCGAGTCGATGACCGCGCGGAGCGTCTCGGCGGACTTCACGGTCGTTCCGTCGACGGCGGTGATCACGTCGCCCGCCTTCACTCCGGCCGAGGCGGCTGCGCTGCCGGAGCTGACGTCGGCGACGGCCACGCCGTTCAGCGCCGTCTGGACGTTCACACCGAGGAGCGCGTGCTGCGCCGATCCTCTCGAAACGAGCTGCGCCGCGATCGACGCGACAGTGTTCGACGGCACGGCGAACCCGACGCCGTCGTTCCCACCCGAGTCGCTCTGGATCTGCGAGGTGACGCCGATCACCTTGCCCTGCATGTCGAGCAGCGGACCGCCCGAGTTGCCGTGGTTGATCGCAGCGTCGGTCTGGATCGCGCCTTCGATCGGCGCGTTGTTCGGCGAGACGATCTCGCGGTTCAGGGCGCTGACGATCCCGCTCGTCACCGTCCCGTCGAGGCCGAACGGGTTGCCGATCGCGACGACCCCGTCACCGACAGCGACCTTCGACGAGTCGCCGAGCGAGAGCACGACGAGCTTCGACGCGGGAGCGTCGACGTGCACCACCGCGAGGTCCGTCGTCGCGTCGGTGCCGACCACCGTTGCCTTGTAGGTCGAGCCGTCTGCGAACTTGACCTTCAGCGAGCTTGCGCCTGCGACCACGTGGTCGTTGGTCACGATGTCGCCCTTCGTGTCGTAGACGAAGCCGGTGCCTTCCGCGCTGCCCCCGCCGGTCTGCGGGAAGGGCGAGCTGTTCCCGGCCTGCGTCGCGTCGATCTCGACGACCGCGGGCGTCGCCGCCTTCGCGATCTGTCCCACCGACAGTGACGCTGCCGCCGCGTTCGAGACGTTCGGCGCAGCGACGACGGCCGGCGCGGGGCGCTTCGATTCGTGGTGCGCGAGCGCTACGGCGCCCCCGCCTGCGCCCGCGCCTGCGAGCGCGGCCACGCTGACCGCCGCTGCGATGCGAGCTCTGTTCCTGGCCATCTGATTCAGTCCTCCTGGGTCTCTCATGTGGATGCTCCCAGGGAACCAGCGCGGCTTGTGCAGGCGCTCAACGGGACCTAAGAAGATGCTCAGAAGGCAGAGTGTCGGCCGTGCTCTCGCTGCCTCCCGCCCTGCGCCATCGTGACTTCCGGCGCATCTGGGCGGCAATGCTCACCCAGGGGTTCGGGACGCAGATGGTGTCGGTCGCAGTGGGCTGGCAGGTCTACGCGATCCATCACAGCGCGTTCGACCTCGGCCTGATCGGGCTCGCGGAGTTTCTCCCGGCGGCACTCGTCGCGCTACCCGCCGGCCAGCTCGCGGACCGCGTGTCACGCACGCTGCTCGCGACCGGGTCCGTGCTCGCGGAGGCGGTGATCGTTGCGCTCCTCCTCGTCGTGACGCTGAGCGGCGCGCATGCGTTGTGGCAGTTCGTCGTGCTCGCGGCGCTGACGGGCGCGACCGCCGGGATCGGCAACCCCGCGGGCCGGTCCATCACGCCCGATGTCGTCCCCGCCGAGTTGCTCACCGGCGCGATCGCGCTGCGCTCGGTCGCCGGGCAGGCGGCGAGCATCGCGGCGCCGGCGCTCGGCGGCCTCCTCTTCGCAATCCGGCCGGAAGTCGTCTACAGCGCGGGGATCGCGCTCTTCTTCACCTCGGCGTTCTTCATCGCCCGGCTGCGCACGCCGCCGGCGAGCGTGGGCAGCGCTCCGGACCTGCAGAGCCTGCTGGGCGGCATCCGCTTCATCCGCGAGACGCCGGTGATGCTGGGCGCGATCACCCTCGACCTCTTTGCGGTGCTGTTCGGCGGGGCAGTCGCGCTGTTACCGCTGTTCGCGAAGTCGATCCTGCACACGGGCCCGTTCGGCCTCGGCGTGCTGCGAAGCGCGGTCGCCGTCGGGGCGCTCGTCGCCGGGCTGCGGCTCGCGCGAAAGCCGCTGGGCCGACACGCCGGACGGACACTGCTGCTCGTGGTCGGCGCGTTCGGCGCGAGCATGATCGTGTTCGGCCTCTCGCGGTGGTTCTGGCTCTCTGCGCTCGCGCTCGCAGTCAGCGGCTTCGTCGACATGTACTCGATGAACATCCGGTCGACGATCGCTGCGCTCGCGACGCCGAACGAGCTGCGCGGTCGCGTGAACGCGGTCGAAGGGGTGTTCATCGGCGCATCGAACGAGCTCGGCGCCTTCGAGTCGGGGGCGGCTGCTGCGCTCCTCGGTGCGGTCCCGGCCGTCGTCGCAGGCGGCGCGATCACGATCGCGCTCGCACTCGTGTGGCCGCGGGCGTTTCCCGCGCTCGCGCGGATCGACCGGCTGGCCGAGCTTTCACCCGCCCGTGCGGGAGAAGTGCTGGTAGTCGGGAGACGCGGTCCAGCGGCCGCCCCAGAGCCAGCCGACTGACGCGAACGCGCGCACCAGCACGCCGCCCGCGACCGCCATCCCCTTGCGGTAATGCGAGCGGTCGGTGAACGCGCGGCCGGCGCGCGGCATGACCGTCGAGCCTTCGATGTACGGGTTCTCCACCGTGTTGACGTCGATCGCCTCGCCGTATGCGTGCACCGACCAGCGCTTCGGCCCCGACGCCACCACCGCGTAGCGGCAGTTGAACCCCGAGGTGTTGTCCGCAGCCATCGAGCGAGGGTCACTGCCGCCGTACCTCGCCGCCGAATCGATGTGATGGATGGGGAACCGCTGCACGTAGAGCGTGCGAAAGATCGTGCGCACGTCCGCGGTGACGCTGCGATTGACGACGAGCGTCCCGGAGTACGCGCGCCCGTCGAAGCCCACGTACGAGACGCTGACGTTGCGTAGCTCCGCGGGCCCGACCGGGCAACCGGCGTGCCAGGACCTGCCCAGCTCGACCGCCGTCACGGGGGCGATGGTCGCGCGGAACGGGGGGAGCGCAGCCATGCGCCGGGCAGCGTACTCTGGCCGCGCCGATGCTGACGCTCGCCGTCGCCCTTCTCCTGCAGGGCTGCCCGCAGCAGATCCGGGTAGCCGTGCCGAGCGCACGCTCGACGACCGCGACGATCACCGTCACGGAGTGTGGCCGGCGCATCTTCGGCCCGTGGCGTGCGCGCGTCGGCCGAAACGGCGTCTCCACGCACCACCGCGAGGGCGACGGGACGACCCCGCTCGGCACCTACGCGCTCGGGCCGGTTGTCTATGGCATCGATCCGAGCCCCGGCGTGAGCTTCCGGTTCCACCGCCTCGTCTGCGGCGATTGGTGGGACGAGGATCCGCGGTCGCCAAGCTACAACCGCTTCCGCCACGTCGCGTGCGGGACGAGCCCGCCGTTCGGCGGAGGCAGCGAGGCGCTCTGGCGGATCTCGCCGGCCTACCGCCTATTCGCGGTCGTGGAATACAACGCAGCCCCGATCGTGCCCGGCCGCGGCTCGGCGATCTTCTTCCACGTCGACACCGGCCATGCCACCAACGGGTGCGTGTCCCTCCCGCGGCCAGAGTTGGTGCGGGTTCTCCGGCGATTGCGTCCCGGCGCCACGATCACGATCGTGATGTAGAGGTACCTCTACGTCACTTCTGCATAATTCGCATTCACCTGTATAGTTATCCCGATGGCGACTGCAGCGATCCTCGGGACGGCCGGCTACACGGGCCAGGAGACGCTCGACCGAGTGCTCGCGCACCCCGGGCTCGAGCTCGTCGCGCTCGGCTCCGACTCGCTCGCGGGCCAGGGCGCCTCGGCGCTCGATCCGCGCCTGAACGGCTCGCTCCCTGCATTCGTGCCGAATTCCGAGGCCGCCGGGAGCGGGGCCGACGTCCTCTTTCTCTGCCTCGAGAACGCGGAGACGGCCGCGTTCCAGCCGCCTGCGGACACTGTGGTCGTCGACCTCGGCGGCGTGCACCGGCTCGTGGACGACGACTTGGCGGCAACCTGGTACGGCGCCGCACCGGGATCGTGGAGCTATGGGCTGCCCGAGCTCTTCCCCGCCGAGGGGCAGCTGATCGCGAACCCCGGGTGTTACGCGACCGCCGCGCTCCTCGCGCTCGCGCCGCTCGCGGCCGCGCTCGAGGGCACCGCCGTCGTCGATGCGAAGTCCGGGATGACGGGCGCCGGCAAGTCGCTCAAGGCGTCCTCACACGCGGGGTTCGTGCTCGAGAACTTCTCGCCCTACGCGGTTGGCGCGCACCGGCATGCACCGGAGATCGCGCAGCAGCTCGGCTTCCCGATCTGCTTCGTGCCGCACCTCCTGCCCGTGCGGCGGGGACTGCTCGCGACCTGTTACGTGCAGACGCAGGCCGACGTGCGCGCGCTGCTCGACGAGGCGTACGCGAGCAGCAAGGTCGTGCGCGTCCTTCCCGAGGGCGTCGCGCCGGAGTTGGCGCGCGTGCAGGGGACCGACGGCGCGGAGATCGGCGTCTTCCACGACGGCGCAACCGGCACCGCGATCGTGATCTGCGCGCTCGACAACCTCGGCAAGGGCGCGGCGGGCCAGGCGGTGCAGAACGTGAACCTCGCGCTCGGCCTCGACGAGACGGCCGGGCTGCGGCTCAGCGGGGTGCTCGTATGAGGCGTAGGCTCGACGGAGCCGACCAAAGAGCGGAAGTGCCGGGTTTGCCGGCACTGGAGCGGGTATGAGCGTCACCGCCGCCAAGGGCTTCGTCGCGTCGGGCGTGCACGCGAACATCCGCAAGGAGAAGCGCGACCTCGCGATCGTCCGCTCGACGACGCCGGGCACGGGGGCAGCGATGTGGACGCAGAACCGCGTGCTGGCCGCGCCGGTCGTCGTGTCGAAGCGACACCTCGAGCTCGCGCAGCCGCAGGCCGTCGTCGTCAACTCCGGTATCGCGAACGCCGCGACCGGCGCGCAGGGCGAAGCCGACGCCGCGGCGACCGCGGAGCTGGCCGCCGAGCTGCTGGATCTCGTGCCGGAGGAGATCATCGTCCTCTCGACCGGCGTGATCGGCGCGCCGCTCCCGATGGAGCGCGTGCTCGCCGGCGTGACCGGCGCGGCAGCGGCGCTCTCGCCCGACGGCGGCGACGATGCAGCGGAAGCGATCCTCACGACCGACACGAAGCCGAAGACTGCGGTCGCGCACGGCACCGGCTTCACGGTCGGCGGGATGGCGAAGGGCTCGGGGATGATCCATCCGAACCTCGCGACGATGCTCGCGGTGGTCACGACGGACTACCCGCTCGCGCCGGGCGAGGCGATCGAGTTCCTCCGCCCGGCGGTCGACGTCAGCTTCAACTCGATCTCCGTCGACGGTGAGTGCTCGACGAACGACGCCGTGGTGCTGCTCTCCTCCGGCACCCCGCAGATCGACCGCACACCGGCAACCGACGAGGCGTTCGCCCTCGCGCTGCGCACGGTGTGCGCCGACCTCTCGCACCAGATCGTCGAGGATGGCGAAGGCGCAACGCTCCTCGCCGAGATCAACGTCAGCGGCGCGGTGAACGCGGCCGAGGCGCG
Source organism: uncultured Gaiellales bacterium (assembly GCA_964504405.1). Classification (GTDB taxonomy): domain Bacteria; phylum Actinomycetota; class Thermoleophilia; order Gaiellales; family Gaiellaceae; genus PALSA-600. Next base: position 16,840 of record CAZDEX010000013.1, read on the forward strand.
CGCGATCGCGCAGCGCATCGCCACGTCGCCGCTCGTGAAGACCGCGCTCTTCGGGCGCGACGCGAACTGGGGCCGCGTGCTGATGGCCGCGGGCTCGGCGCCGTTCAACGGCGGGTACGCGCACCTCGACCCCGCGCTCGTCTCCCTCTCGTACAACGGCACGCCTGTCCTCATCGACGGGACGCCGCAGGACGTCGAGCCGCCGGTCGACGGCAGCGTGTGCACGATCGACCTCGATCTGGGGCTCGGCGCAGGCAGCGCCGGTTACCTGACGAGCGATCTTTCCTACGACTACGTGCGCATCAACGCGGAGTACCGCTCGTGACGCGGCTCGTCGTGAAGGTGGGCGGAGCGGTTGCCGCCGAGTCCGCGGATCGCATCCTCGGCCTGTGCGAGGAAGGCCACGAGGTCGTCGTCGTGCACGGCGCAGGCCCGCAGATCACCGACGAGATGAAGCGGCGCGGGATCGCGGTCGAGTTCGTGAACGGCCGGCGGCGCACGTCGCGCGCGGCGCTCGACGTCGTGCGCGAGTCGATGGAAGAGGTCAACGCGGAGCTCTGCGCCGCGCTCGGCGAGCGCGCCGTGCCGGTGTTCGGCGACACCGCAGGCTTCCTCGCCGTGCCGGTGCCCCCGCTGGGCTGGGTCGGCGACCCGCTGCCGTGCCGCCCCCGGCAGATCGTCGCGGCCCTCCATGCCGGGCTCGTGCCGGTGGTCGCCCCGCTCGCCGTCGGCCCCCTGAACGTCAACGCCGACGACGCCGCCGCGGCGCTCGCGCTCGGCCTCGACGCGAAGAGGCTCGTGTTCCTCACCGACGTCCCCGGCCTCTACGTGGACGACACGCTCGTCGACGCGATCGACGCCGGGCGCGCGAATCGCATGCTCGACGAGGGCGCCTTCGACGGCGGGATCGTCCCGAAACTGCGCGCGGCGGCACTTGCCGCCGGCAGCGGGATCACCGCGCACATCGGCAGCACGGCGGTCGTTGCGTGACGGTGACGAAGCACGCCACGCTTCTGCCGACCTACGCGCGCACCGACGTGACGTTCGTCGACGGCGACGGCGCGTGGCTCACCGACGCGGACGGCAAGCGCTACCTCGACCTGTTCGGCGGCATCGCCGTCGTCGGCCTCGGGCACAAGCATCCCGCGCCGCTCGCGGCCGCGCACGCGCAGCTCGAAAAGCTCTGGCACACTTCGAACCTCTTCTTCACGCAGCCGATGGAGGAGCTCGCATCGAGGCTCTCCGACCGCTTCGGCTGTGCGCAGGCGTTCTTCTGCAACTCGGGCGCCGAGTCGGTCGAGGCAGCGCTGAAGTGGGCGCGCAAGGTCACGGGCCGCGCGCAGTTCGTCGCGCTCGAGGGCTCGTTCCACGGGCGGACGATGGGCGCGCTGTCGGTCACCGGCCAGCCTGCGAAGCGAACAGCGTTCGAGCCGCTGGTCCCCGGCGCCGTCTTCGCGACGCCGACCACGCTCGCCGAGCACGTCGGTCCCGACACGGCGGCGATCCTGCTCGAGCCCGTGCAGG